>QIJI01000160.1 GCA_003231795.1 Gammaproteobacteria bacterium | reverse complement strand
TACTGGAGCTGGCCGAATCTGACCGATGTCGCCGTGTCGGCCGATGGCCGATATGCGCTGATCGGCAGCAAGGATAAACAGGCTGTTTATTTCGACATGGTCGCCGGCAAGATGCGTTACGTATTCGCACATCACGAAAAAGTGACCAGCGTCGCCTTATCCAGTGACGGCCGATATGCCCTGACGGGATCAGATGACTGGCACGCCAGTTTGTGGGATCTGAAAACCGGCAAACATCTATGGTCAAAAAACCTGAAGTATAAAATAGCGCTGGTTGCGCTTTCCGACGATGGCGAATTCGCACTGGCTAATGCCTATATTGGCGACGCGTACATTTACTCGACCCGCGGCGAAGGTCAACTCGTGTCACGCCTCGATGAAGTCAAAATGACGCTGGCTTCGGCGGACTTCTCCGACGACAATCGAATTATTGCCACCGGCAGAACCGCCAAGGGAATCGATATCTGGGAAGTGGCCAGCGGCGAACTTCGAGAAACCTGGAAACCTGGGGTCAAGCATAAGGTGCAACCGGACTCGGCTACCATTCTCGATCTCAGGCTCGGTCCGGATTCCAAGACGCTGATATCGGAATCCTCTTCCGGTATCGGGCAGCGTTGGGCTCTGAACTGAGAGTATTTCGGTGGCTTCGAGGGGGACAGGCTGAAGATCTGTCCCAAGGAGTCCAAAACTTCGCTACTTCTAAAGCAGTACCGGCATATTTGCTCTGACCTCCTCGAAGGGATATAGGTATAATCCTTGCCATGGAACGCATACAAAAATTTCTCGCCAATCAGGGCGCCGGATCAAGACGCCATCTCGACGGCCTGTTGCAACAGGGGCGCATCAGTGTCAACGGCAAGACTGCAAAACCTGGTGATCAGGTCGAAGGTGGTGAGAAAATTGCGATCGACGGGAAACTGTTGCGATTGCACCGCTATGAGAGCAAGCCCAAAATTCTGATGTACCACAAGCCGGTCGGCGAGGTCTGTACACGATCCGATCCCGAAGGACGGGAGGATGTTTTTAAGAACCTGCCCAATCTGAGTCAGGGTCGCTGGGTCAGCATCGGTCGACTCGATATCAATACCAGTGGATTGTTAATCTTTACCAGCGACGGGGAACTGGCGAATCGTCTGATGCATCCCTCTTACGAAGTTGAACGCGAATACGCGGTACGGGTCCATGGTGCTGTCAGCCAGGAAATGCTGCAACAGTTGAGTGATGGTGTTGAACTCGAAGACGGTCGCGCCAAATTTGAAGCGATTCTCGATTCCGGTGGTAGTGGCAGCAATCACTGGTATCACGTTGTATTGAAAGAAGGGCGCAATCGGGAAGTTCGTCGCTTGTGGGAATCCGTCGGAGTCGAAGTCAGTCGCCTGATGCGTGTGCGTTACGATCAGTTCAATTTGCCGAAGTGGCTCAAACCTGGCAAATATCGCATTCTCGATGACGAAGTTGTAAAGCGGGTCTACCAGCGACTGGGGCTGGCGAAAAAAGAAAGCGCCAACAAGACGCGTAAACCCCGACGCGGGCGCGCTTGATGGCATCCACTCGGTTGGACCAATTGTGTCGCTCGGTGCTGCCACCCGGGTTTAAAAAAATCAGTCAGCTAGGGCCCCGAATTCAGAGTTTTCTGGAACAGAATCTGCCCCAACCGATCAATCAGAATGTTACCTTGTTGAGCATAACCGAAGAGCATATCGTGATTGCTGCCAACAGCCCCGTAATGGCAAATTATCTACGATTGCATGCGGCGGAGATTCAACAACAACTGCGTGAAACCTTTAACCTTGATCAGGAAGTAAAATTTCGTTCGCTTCCTGAATCTCTTTTGCACGTCGGCTCGCAGTACAAAATCCCGCAACCAGATCCGGTCAGCGCGAAGTCGATCGATGCGATCGAACGTAGTGCGAACTGGATCGAGGATGAAGATCTCAAATCGGCCTTACTGTCGCTGGCACAAAGCCTGAAAAAAGCCTGAAAAAAGATTGAAACAAATCCGCTTTCAGCAGCAGGTAATGGTGCTGGCGAACAATAAATCAGGCTGACTTACGACTGGCGTTGAGGATATCGGCATAGAGATTGTTGTACACAATCTTGCCGACCGCGATGGCCGGAACGGCCAGTATTACGCCGAGTGTGCCGAATAGACTGCCGATAATGATGATGCCGAGAATGACCTGTACCGGGTGCAGATTGACCGCGTTGGCAATGACAGCCGGAATGACAATTACATTGTCAATAATCTGCGCGCCGATGATGACCAGCACACTGAGATAAAGTATAGATGGGTCAAAGGGCGTCATTGCAGCACCCACCAGCAGACTCAGGATAATAGAGATGACTGGGCCGATGTAAGGGACCAGATTGAGAATGCCGGTTATGAATCCAAGCAGTACTGGAATGTCCAGCCCAATGATACTAAAGCCGATCGCGCAAACAATTGCCATAATTAGCGACTGCAGCATGACCCCACGAGTGTAGGCATTTAGCTGGGTCGATACATTGTGATAAATCACCCAGCCCAGTTCGAAGCTGGAATTGGGCAACCAGTTCATCAGATTGTTTCTGACGCGCTTGAAATCCTTAAGCAGAAAATAAGTCAGGAAAGGGACCAGAATAAAAATTACAATGATATTGAGCAGTCGGTTCGACACATTGATTAATGCCGACTGACCGACCGAAGACGATTGTGACAACAGTGAAACAGTGATTTCGGAAACATTGATGTCGATCCCGAATTGTGAAGAAAGCTGCGCCGCATACTGGGTCAGAAAATTCTCCAGTTGCGAGGCAATTTGCGGCAACTTGGATTGCAACAATGCAACCTGATCAAATAAGGCCGGCAATGCAAAACCGATCGCGAGAAAACTGGCGATCATCAATATCACCAGAACAATCAGGATCGAAAGCGAATGGTTAAAATTGTGGCGCACCAGATAAAGCGTGGCCGGTTCAAACAGCGCATATAGCGTGAAAGATATGATCACCGGTAGTAATACCGATGAAATCAGGTAAAAAGTGATCAGGCAAATAAAACTGATCAGGCAAATTGCCACGAAAATCGTGAATAGTTTAAAAGTCTGGATATTGGGGCTATGTTTCGAGGACATTACTGCTGAGCGATCAGTTCATTGGCTTGATATAAACGTTGTGCCAGTGTGGCCGAAAGATTCATCAGGAAACGTCCACCCAGGCGCGGTTCGTGCTCGATCCATTCTTCGAGATCCTGCTTCAGGAAAAATACCAGTCGGGTCGGACTCACGGCAATTGCGTCGGCAGTGCGTCGTTCGGTCGCAGCCAGTGCAATTTCACCGAAGAAATCCCCCAGTTCAAGCAGCGCCAGTTCGGTGGTGCTGGCCTTGATTCTAACCGATCCTTCCAGAACCAGGATAGCACCAGCGCCCTGATCTCCAAGGTTGAATATTACCTCGTCGGTCTTGAACAGGCGCAGATGCATTTTGGCACACAGAAACTCGGTCTGGCGTTGCGGAATTCCTTCGAACAAAGGTGTTTGCTGCCACAAACGGGTAATCGTCTGTAGTTCGCTGTCTCCGGATTTGAAGATGTTTGACCAGAAAATATTGCTCATCGATTTTTACACTAATTTCGTCAGCCGCAGAATAGCACAAAGGGATCCAGATTCGTTTTGACTGTCCCCGTGATACGAGCTTTTCTGAGGACAGTTTACCTAAGGAGCCTCTGATCAATTCATGAATGAGCGTGTTGTGTCCAAAATGGCCAATTTCTGCGTTGTGAAACTTAGCAATAGCCCTGCTATTACTTGCGTTTCACGCCTTGAACTTGACCATTTTGAATCACAACCCGATTCATCCAGAATTAATCAGAGGCTCCTTAAGTAAATGCAATCTTTGGCAATAGGGTAATTGGTGAAATTTCTGCTTTTGTGATTAAATAATCCGCTACCTCTTCCGATACGAATTGATGAAGCCTGACTCCCGAGAAAAGCTACAATTGTTGATGATAGAGAATACGAATGATTTAAAAACCCATCAATGGGTTTATCAGTTGTTACGTAACAACCTGATGTGTGGCCGAATTAAACCGGGAATCCCGTTGACCATTCGAGGTCTCGCGGAAATTCTGGAGGTCAGTCCGATGCCAGTGCGTGAAGCCTTGCACCGATTCGCATGCGAGTCCGCGGTAGAGGTTAAAAACAATCGTCGGGTGATTGTTCCTTAACAACGTAATTAATTTGGACTGAGGCGAGCCATTGAAGCGGATATACGAGATGGCATTGCATCGATCAAAACGGTAGACAGTATTCACAATTATTTTAAGGGCGCCGCATGAAGCGGACTTGAAGTCCAGGTTTAGTGATCACTAACCCCCGATAACGGACATTTTTTAATCGAAGCTGTAAACCGCTAAACTACAATTTTGTAATCACATAACATTGCGATCGATCACCCGCACCAGGATAAAGAACTATGCAACCGGAATCGCGCCAGCAATTGACTGAGGAAATTGACCATTTACTCAAAACCAATCCGGATATCGATGAGTTTGAAGTTCTCGTGGTTGATATTTGCGGCCATTTTTTTGGCAAGCGTTACCCGATTTCGAAACTACACTCCTTTGCCCGAGAAGGCCTGGCGTTTCCTGCGAGCATGTTCGTGCTAGACAGCATTGGACAAGCAATTCCCGAAATTTCATTCGGCTGGGACGATGGAGATCCCGATGGGCATTTCGAGCTGGTACCCGGGAGTTTCAGCCTAAACGACTGGAGCAGCAAACCGAGGGCACAAATTCTAGCCACCACTTCGGCAAGCGATGAGCCATCATTTTTTGAACCTCGTCAGGTGCTATACAAAATTCTTCAGGCTTACCTGGCCAAAAAATGGCGACCCATGGTTGCATTTGAACTTGAATTTTACCTGTTCGATGAGCAACGGGACAAGAATGGGCTAATTCAGGTCGTACGTAACCCGAAGACTGGTTCAACGGACTCTCCGATGGTGTTATCGACCACCCGCATTTCAGATTTTGAAATTGTTATCGACGACATTATCAGTGCCTGTAAACAACAGAATATCGAGACCGGCGCAATTTCTTCAGAGATGGGGCCAGGTCAGTACGAAATTAACTTCAATCACCACGATGACGTTTTACGCGGTGCTGACGAAGCCTGTCTTTTCAAACGCATCGTCACGGAAGTCGCCAAAAAACATCAAATGTGCGCCAGTTTTATTGCCAAACCCTGGCTTGATCTCGCCGGCAATGGTTTGCATATGCATATTAGTGTGCTGGATGAAAATGATGACAATATCTTTGCCGATGGCGACAGGGCTCACCCTCGTTTGCATCATGCTATCGGTGGTTTGCTAGAAACCATGCCTGCAGCGATGTCATTTTGGGCACCCAATGTCAACTCCTATCGACGATTTCGAGGGGGTATAAGCTGTGCGCCGGTTAGCCTTACCTGGGGCAATGAAAATCGCACTGTCGCTTTTCGCATTCCATTGGCACGCGAAGGCGCGTGGCGGGTTGAAAATCGTGTTCCCGGTGCGGATGCCAATCCCTATTTGGCAATGGCAGCAACCTTGGCTGGCATTTACCATGGACTAACCAATGAAATCGATCCGGGGGAAGCCAGTACAGCGGCGATCAATGAACCGGATGCCAGCATCCCGCTGAATATGCGTGATGCGCTGGCGGTAACCCTCGACAGTGAAGGCTTAATCAACACCATGGGTGAAGACTTCATCCGACTTTACTGTCTGCATCGAGAATCTGAAATGGCGGCCTTTGAAAATTACATCGGCTCCCGCGAATACGACTGGTATCTGCAATGAACGATAGTCCCCTCACCAACAATTACTCCATGTATGCCAACATTTATGGCTACCTGGGACTTCCCCTTAGCCGCAACCCGGACGACGCAGACGTTTTCGTAGTCGGATTGCCTTACGACCTGGGCACCAGTGGGAGATCCGGCGCCCGTGGCGGACCCGTAGCGGTGCGCAGGAGCAGCGCCAATTTACGCTGGGAAGAGATTCGCTGGCCCTGGGAATTTAATCTACATGAACGCATACGCATCGCCGACTACGGCGATCTTGATTTTCCGGCGGGAAATCATGACGATCTGTTTAATCAGGTCGAATCAAATTACGGCAAGCTGCTGGACGCGGGCAAAACTATTTTGACCTTCGGCGGTGACCATTTTGTAACTCTCCCGATATTACGCGCCCATCAGAAACACCACGGCCAACTGGCAATGATACATTTCGATGCGCATACCGATACCTACGAGGACGAAGGGTCGACGTACAACCACGGTTGCATGTTTTATCGCGCCCCGCGCGAAGGAATTATCGACGCCGACAAAACCATTCAGATCGGAATTCGAACCCAATACACCAAAAGTAAACACGAATTTGAAGTCATCAGCGCGGCCGAAGCGAATGATATGAATGTTGATGCGATTACCGACCGCATCCGCCAGCGCGTCGGTGATACGCCCTGCTATCTAACCTTTGACATCGACTGCCTCGATCCGAGTTATGCCCCGGGAACCGGCACCCCGGTTATCGGCGGCCTCACTTCAGACCGTGCATTGAAACTTATTCGCGGACTGCAGGGCATAAACCTGGTTGGCATGGACGTGGTCGAAGTTGCGCCATCCTATGATCACGCCGAAATCACTTCGCTGGCCGCGGCAACGCTGGGCCTCGAAATGCTATATCTGCTCGCCTCCAGTCGGAGCTAATTCGATTAATCAGAGTTAATCAAGCGCAGGCATTTCACGGGTAAATAAAGGTGCGTACCGATCCTTGCCGGACAGGAGATATCGTGCGGCAGAGTGACCGTCGTAAACGGCCGCCGCTACTGTTCCTGGCGCATTGGCATCGCCAATGGCCTGCAAGGTTTTGAATTGATCGCGATACTCGAGCAAAGACAGGTACAGGTTTTCTTCCGAAACCCGCGAAGTCACCATAATCAAACTGTCGAATTCAAGGGTTTGTTGCATTTCCTGATGATAAACATTGGATATCAGGGCTTCCCCCGGACTCAGGCGTGCAATTTCGAAGGCAGTGATAATGTTTACACCCATCTTCAACAAGCCTGACTGTATTTTGTCCTGCTCCAGCGTATTTTCGGTCCAGCCTGAAACAAGGTTAGCCGGCGTCAACAGACAGACTTCATGCCCCTGCTCCCGACATCGTTCGGCAATGCAACCGCCCATGAAGTAATGATCGTCGTCATAAATCAAAACCCTGCCTCTAATCTCGTCTCCGTTTAATATATCGTCCGGAGTCAGCAGATTGACGGACTCGATACCATCGATGGCAAAGGCATGTTGTCGACCGGTGCCGTCGCGTCGCCAACTCGAACCGGTTGCAACAAACACATGCGGAATTTCGAGACCCACAATATCTTCCGCCGAAAGCTCGTTTCCGAGGTAAATATCGACGTTTGATTTCTGACGGATCTGATGCTCGCGATAATCGCGCACTCGCGCATAACTCGCCATTCCCGGCAACTGGCTTTCGCGTGACACACGTCCACCCAGCGCATCGGCGGATTCTGCAAGGGTCACCGCATGCCCTCGATTGGCAATTTGTAACGTACACTCAAGACCGGCAGGTCCACCACCAACAACCAGCACGGCATCATCGTTGACCGCCGGCTCGATACGCTCTGGATGCCATCCCTGCTTCCATTCTTCGCCCTGCGTGGGATTCTGGGTACACCTGATCGGAGCCGACATATTGTCCTGCGCCACACAAATATTACAGCCGATACATTCGCGAATATCCTCGATCCTGCCCTCGTCTATTTTCCTCGGCAGAAAAGGGTCGGCAATTGACGGACGGGCGGCTCCGATTAAGTCAAGCACGCCTCGTTCGATCTGCGACACCATTGCGTCGGCCGACGTAAAACGACCCACGCCAACGACCGGCTTCGAGGTCAGCGTTTTAACGAATGCCGTATATTGCTCCTGATAACCTTCATTGGGTTCAAACCGCGCGGTCGAAGAGTCGTTGCCCCAGCCGCTGATATTGACATCCCACAGATCGGGAATCTCTGCCAGCATGCCGACGATATCCCGACCTTCGGATTCAGCCTGCAAGCCGTTAGGCCCCATCAATTCATCGGTTGCGAAACGAAATGCAATTGCACAACTATCCCCTACCGCATCTTTCACATCGGTCAGAATTTCCTTTGTCAGTCTGACCCTGTTTTCGAGGCTGCCACCATACTCGTCGTTGCGACGGTTGTACTGCTTTTTAAAAAAATGCTGCAGGATAGTCAAATCGTGGCCGGCATAAACATAAACAATGTCATACCCGGCCTGCTTCGAACGTTTCGCCGCATCGACATGCCAGCGACGTAGATCTCGAATATCCTCTCTGGTCATCGCTCGCGCATGAATCGGGTTATTGCCCTGGATCACATGGGCACTGGGTGACATGGGTGCAATCCGGCTGAAATGATTGGATGCATGACTGCCGTTATAAGCAAGTTCGATTCCGGCCAGGGCTCCAAATTCATGTACCGCACTCGTCATCAACTGGTGTTGGGGAATATCATGATCGTCCCACAGCCTTCCCTCAATAAAAGGAGTCAACTCTGAACTAGGGTGGATTTCAACTTCCTGAGTACAGACCACACCCCAGCCACCTTCGGCCTTGACGCGCCGATTCTCAGCTTCTGCGCGAGGGCGACCATGTCCCAGTACATTACAATGCGGCACCTGGTAAAACCGGTTCGGTGCTGTTACCGGCCCTATCTGGACCGGTTCAAACAAAATATCGTATTTCG
>QIJI01000357.1 GCA_003231795.1 Gammaproteobacteria bacterium | reverse complement strand
GAAAACTCGAGTCCGCAGACCTCCTTCAGAATCTTGGCAAATACCTCGTTCGCTACCCGCTCGCTATCTACCAGAACGCCATCACAATCGAAAATGATCAGGTCAAACCTTGACCTCAAACAGCAGGACCCGGTGGATCTTTTTTGGCAATGGTGGTGGCGAGCGTGATCATCGAAGCAATATCGGACAGGTTTGATGGAACCACCAGGGTATTACCCTCTTTCGCCAGGTTGCCGAATTGCTGGACATAAGCTTCGGCGATGCGCAACTGCATGGCCTGCTCACCACCCGCCACGGTCAGCGACCCCGCGACCTGGCGTAAGCCTTCAGCGGTGGCAGTGGCGACCGCAAGAATCGCTTCGGCTTCACCCTGGGCTTCATTGATTTGTCCCAACTTGGCCGCTTCGGACTCCTTGATCACGCGCTGCTTTTCACCTTCAGCCTCGTTGATATTGGCATCTCTTTCACCCTCAGATGTCAAAATGACGGCGCGTTTTTCACGTTCCGCGCGCATCTGCTTTTCCATCGCGGTCAACACATCCTGCGGCGGGTTGATGTTCTTGATTTCGTAGCGCAGCACTTTGACTCCCCAGGGGTCGGAGGCCTTATCAAGCTCTGCAACCACATTTGAATTGATTGAGCCCCGTTCTTCAAAAGTACGATCAAGATCGATTTTACCGATTTCACTACGCAAGGTGGTCTGGGCCAACTGCGAAATCGCAAAACCGAAATCCGTTATACCGTAGGATGCGCGCTCCGGGTCCATTACCTGTAGATAGAGAACACCGTCGACGCCAACCTGAACATTATCCCGGGTAATACAAACCTGCTCGGGAATATCGAAGGCAAGTTCCTTCAGACTATGTTTGTAGGCAGATGTTTCGATGAACGGAATCAGAATATGAAAGCCGGCGCGCAAAGTTCGGCTGTATTTACCCAGACTTTCCACCACAAACGCGCTTTGTTGCGGCACCACTACTGCGGTCTTGACAATGATGATAATCACGACGAGGGCCGCCGAGATCGCTACCCAGAAGGCAAAATTTTCATAAATAAATGACTGCATTATTATTGCTCCGTAATTTTTTCAAGTTTCAGGGTTAGCCCGTCAACACGACTGACTAATACCCGTTGACCCTGTTCAAGAACCTGATCGCTATCGTTGACAATGGTCCAGTGGGTACCATGCAATGCCATTCGGCCTTGTTCACCGGGTTTCAGCGTCTGTTCCAGCAACACCTTTTTCCCTGCCGGTCCCGATTTATAACCAACCCCGGAACCGCGTATTTTGTCGTACAGACCTTTACGAAACAGAACCATTAACACCAGTGATATGACCGAGAACACAACCCATTGCACCCAGCCTGCGAGCCCGAGCCCGAAAAGCTCCAGAAGGCCTGTTATCGCCGCCGCAAGACCAATGAAAACCAGGTAAAAAGCCGCATCGACGCCAAGTAATTCCGCACCAAGCAGTAACGTACCGAATATCATCCATCCCCACCAGGGCATTGTCATCTCCTGTTAAATCTGCGTTGCATATTAAGTGAATGGGTTATGGGTGTGCAAGCGGAATACTTACCGATCTATACCTTCGAGGGGGTCAGAGCACAATTTTCGGTAAAGCATGAAAATTTTGGTCTGACCCCGGTGGTTATTTCAAGATCCCCGCCTGCGCGAGGATGACGATCAAGCCTGGGAAATAGTTAATGCCTGGTCGAGGTCCCACAGGATGTCGTCGAGGGTTTCGAGGCCGACCGAGAGGCGCACCATGTCGGGCGTAACTCCTGCGGCAATCTGCTGCTCTTCGCTCAATTGACGGTGCGTGGTCGAAGCCGGGTGAATAATCAATGTTTTTGCATCTCCGACATTAGCCAGATGGCTCATCACCTGACAATTGTTAATAAACTTCTCTCCGGCAGCTGCGCCACCTTCAATACCGAAGGTCATTATGGAGCCGGCGCCTTTGGGCAGATACTTCTTCACCAGGTGGCTATATGGGCTGTCTTCGAGACCCGCATAACTGACCCATTTTACGGCCGGATGATCGAGCAGATAGCCGGCCACACCGATTGCATTTTCGCAATGACGATCCATTCGTATCGGCAAAGTTTCAATTCCCTGCAACAGCATGAAGGCGTTGAACGGACTCAGCGCCTGCCCAAGCGTGCGCAAGGTTTCACAGCGCGCTTTCCCGGTAAAACCAAAGTCGCCGAAAGTTTCGTAAAAGCGAATGCCGTGATAGCCAGGCGATGGCTCGGTCATGCCAGGAAATTTTCCGTTAGCCCAATCGAACTTGCCGGATTCCACCATCACACCGCCCATGCTGGTACCATGCCCGCCCATAAACTTGGTGGCCGAGTGCACCACAATATCGGCACCGTGATCGATGGGTTTACACAGGTAGGGACTGGCGAAGGTATTGTCAATAATCAATGGTACACCGGCGTCGTTGGCAATCGCGGCAACTGCTTCGATATCGAGAACATTATTGGTGGGATTACCAATCGTCTCCGCATACAGTGCCCGGGTTTCAGGGGTGATTGCCTTGCGGAAATTTTCTGGATCGTCGGAGTCGACGAAAGTCGTATCAATACCCATCTTGCGAAAGGTCACGTCAAACTGCGAATAGGTACCGCCATACAATGTTTTTGCCGATACCAGATGGTCGCCTTGCTCCATTAGCGTCAATATTGCGGTCATTTGGGCGGCCATTCCCGAGCTGACCGCTAACGCAGCGCGTCCGTTTTCAAGTGTTGCCACACGTTCCTCGAACACCGCCGTCGTCGGGTTGGTCAGGCGCACATAGGTATTGCCGAAGGTTTGCAGATTAAACAGGCTGGCCGCATGTTCGGCATCATCAAAGACATAAGAAGTAGTCTGATAAATCGGTACCGCGCGCGCACCGGTAATGGGATCGGGGATCTGCCCGGCATGCAGACAAAGCGTTTCAATTCCAAATTTCCGATCGGCCATGGTCGCTCCGCTTATCGATTAAAGATCTGGGGTCGTTGCGCAGAAATAATTCCGGTATTCACCCCTATCGTGTTAAGCCCACCAAACAGGCGGGCGTATTCAATTTTCATGCAGCGATCCATGACGACTTCGAGACCCGCCTCAAGCGCCAGGTTCGCCGCCTCTTCGTGGATAATAGTCAATTGCATCCAGACCACTTTGGCCCCGATATCAATCGCATCGTCAACAAACGGCGGCACCCGTTCGGAGCGTTGAAACAAATCGACAACATCTACCGCGGTCGGAATCGACTTCAAATCCGGGTAACATTTCTGTCCCAGGATCTCGTCGTATTTGGGATTGACCGGAATCACGTCAAAGCCGTGATCGAGCAAATACTTGGCCGCAAAATTACTCGGCCTGGACCAGTCCTCGGAAAGCCCCACCATTGCGACCCGTTTATATTCCAGCAGTATCCGGCGCAGGGTCTTTATATCGCTATCGAACTTCGGATTCATAAAATTTTGGCACGCTCACGCAATTCGAATTTCTGAATCTTACCGGTGGAAGTCTTGGGCAGCAATCCAAAAACCACTTTACGCGGTGCTTTAAAATGCGCCATGTTGTCTCGGCAAAAATCGATAATCTCCTGCTCGCTGACTTCGCCGGCATCGTCGCGCAGGGTAATAAAGGCGCATGGCGTCTCACCCCACTTGTCGTCCGGCATGGCAGCTACGGCTGCTTCCATCACCGCGGGATGACGATAAAGCATGGCCTCGACTTCGATGCTGGAAATATTTTCACCGCCTGAAATTATTACGTCTTTGGATCGATCCTTGATCTGAATATAACCGTCCGGATGACAGACCGCGAGATCACCGGAATGAAAATAACCTCCTGCGAAAGCTTTAACACTGGCTTGCGGATTTTTCAGGTAACCTTTCATGACGATATTGCCTTTGAACATGATTTCGCCGATGGTCTCGCCATCCCGGGGTACCGGTTGCATGGTCTCGGGATCCATTACTACCAATTCTTCAAGCATCGGATAGCGCACGCCCTGGCGTGATTTCAGTTCCGCCTGTTCGGCCATCGGCAGATCATCCCATTCCTCGTGCCAGGCACAGACCACTGCCGGACCATACACTTCGGTTAGACCGTAGGCATGGGTCACCTGAAAGTTGAGCCGCGCCATGGCTTCGAGAATCGACGGCGGTGGCGCCGATGCTGCGGTCATAATATTGACCTGGTGATCGACACCCTGTTTCAACTCGTCGCTGGCATTGGCCATCAGGTTCAGCACGATTGGCGCGCCACACAAGTGAGTGACCTTGTGTTGCTTGATCGCTTCAAAAATCGCGTCGGCTCGAACCGCCCGCAGACAGACACTGGTACCATTCAGTGCAGCGATGGTCCAGGGAAAACACCAGCCATTGCAATGGAATAAGGGTAAGGTCCATAAATATACCGGGCAGTTACCCATATTCCATGCCAGCGCATTGGAAACTGCATTCAGGTGCGCACCGCGGTGATGGGTAACAACGCCCTTGGGATCTCCGGTTGTTCCCGAGGTATACCCGAGAGCAATCGCCTGCCATTCATCATTCGGCAAGGACCATTCAAAATCAGGATCACCCAGTGTCAGAAAGTCTTCATACTCGATACTGCCAATGAATTCACCGCCCTGATACGCAGGATCATCTACGTCGATTACCAGTGGCTTTTCGTCCAGTTGGGTCAGTGCGGCCTGCACCGTTGCTGAAAACTCCCGATCAACCAGCAAAACACTGGCAGCACCATGCGTCAACTGAAACGCTATGGCATCGGCATCAAGCCGAATGTTCAGACCATTGATGACCGCACCTGCCATAGGAATAGCAAAATGGGCTTCAACCATCGCCGGCACATTCGGTAACATCAGGGCAACCGTATCATTCGCTTTGACGCCGTGTTTTGTCAACGCCGAAGCAAATCGTCGACAGCGACTATAGGTTTCAGACCAGGTATAACGCTGGTCGCCGTAGATCTGTGCGACTCGCTGCGGATAGACCGAGGCAGCGCGTTCGATAAAGGTCAGTGGGGATAAGGGCGAATAATTAGCCGGGTTTTTATCCAGACCGCTAGAATACTGCTGCGCCGACATCTACTTACCTGTTTTTCCATTCGGGTTTGCGTTTGTCAATAAAGGCATCGATACCCTCACGCGCATCATGCGAATCCATGTTGCAGGTCATGCGCTCACTGGCAAAAGCATAAGCATCAGACAAATCCATTGGCAACTGCTGGTAAAACATTTTTTTGCCCAGTTGAATCGAATGCGCCGATTTGGCGGCTATCTTTGCGGCCATTTCACGAGTCGCCTGTGGCAATTGGTCTGCCGCTACTACCTGGTTTACGAGACCATACTGCAAGGCTGTATCGGCCGAAATAAAATCTCCGGTCAGGAGCATTTGCATGGCCTGTTTGCGCGCTAAGTTTCGACTCAAGGATACCGCCGGCGTAGAGCAGAACAAACCCACATTGATTCCGGATACGGCAAATTCAGCCTGCGTAGATGCCACTGCGAGATCGCAATTAGCGACCAACTGGCAACCCGCTGCTGTTGCGATACCCTGGACTTCGGCGATGACTGGCTGTGGCAGACGGTTGATGCTCAGCATCATTCGGCTGCACTGGTTGAATAAAGCCTGATGCGCTGCACGGTCTTCACTGGCGCGCATCTCTTTCAGATCGTGCCCTGGGCAAAATGCCTTGCCATTTGCTGCGATGATGACCACCCGAATCGTATCGCTGGTCGCAATATCATCGAGTGCTTGCTGCAATGACGTCAGCATCTGCGACGACAGAGTATTGCATTGTTGTGGCCGGTTTAAAGTCAGCGTGGCAATTCCATCGCTATCGTCACGCTGTAAAATGGGCTCTGCGCTCAATTCGTCGGCAGTTGCGCTCATCGTTCACTCTCCTG
>QIJI01000103.1 GCA_003231795.1 Gammaproteobacteria bacterium | reverse complement strand
GTAATATCCTGCATCGCTCCATAAATATAAGTGACGATACCGTCCTCGTCCTGTATTCCATATTCCAGCTCGGACACATAACGCACTTCGCCGTTGGGCCTGACGACGCGATAGTCAAATCTGTAGGCGGAGCCTCGCGAATAATTAGCATCCCGGACAACCCTGAGATTCGCAATATAGCCTTCCAGGTCGTCGGGGTGGACACCATCATAAAAATCTTCGTCACGCTGGAAATTTTCATACAGTGTTTCCAGACTAACCCCTAGAATATTCGCCATTTCCTCAGAAAAGTAAGTGGCTTGATCAGCGGTTTCATCCCATTCCCAGTATCCAATATTGATCGCTTTGGACAATTTTTGAGCACGTGCCTTTGTGGATCGAGTATCGGCTTCCATTTCGGCAAGATTTTTACGTAATTGCGAAATCTCATCGATCAGCTCAGATTTCGATTTCAAAGTATCGCTGAACTCAGAATTTTCACTGACGATTGAGCCTTCGAGTTTCAATGCTGTGATCCACCGATCTTAGATTAGTTATTCCCGCCTATATCGGCTATTGGTTGAGATAGTTGAGCAATATTCTGTAATTCCGGGGACGGTATACTTATTTGATATTTGCGGTTTATCGCTTGTGCGTTTCGGGGTAGTGCGCGGCGATGACATCGGGATGCGAACGCATTCTTATCTTCAGGGTATTCTCCCCGAAAATGGGATAGATCGGGTCATTCGGATCAGAATTCTGACCCCCGCCGGCCCTGACAGAAATATGGAGTGGCAGGGGTATGGGTGCAAACACGGCATCCAGGCGCGGGTTCATAAAATAGGCGACCGATATTCTCTCGCGACCATCGGCAGGGCTGACGACTTGATGCCGGGTTGCTTTCAGATAGCCGCTGGTGGCGATTTGAAACATTTCGCCCAGATTGACAATAAAGGCGCCTGGCATCGGTTCAACCGTTAACAACTGTCCGCTTTGCTCAACTTGTAATCCACTCACCTCGTTTTGCATGATCAGGGTGAACAACCCCGAGTCATGATGCATCCCCAGTCCTTGCCTTGCGGTTTTCGGGTCATGCTGAGCTGGATAGCGAGATATCTTGATTCTGAAATAGGGGTTCGGCTCCATCAAGGTGTCGAAGTAGTGATAGGGGTGCCCTAACCCCAAGGCTAATGCGCGAAGCAACTCCATCGAAATATGGCGCATTTTTTCCGCCCAGGCCGCTACCACTGCCGACATTTCGGGTATCGCTGAGGGCCACTGATTGGGTCCGATCAGTCTTAGCCAGGCCGGGTCATTCTCGTTCATGTCGATAGCTGGCGTTTCCGGTCCAATATCTATTTGATCACGCCAGTCACTTTTGCCCTGGGTACGTTCGTCTCCGAGGATGGTGTAACCCCGAAAATGCGGTGATTTGCCAATTGCAATGGCGCGGCGGTCTGTCTCGGGTATTGCAAAAAACTGACGGGCCATGGAAATGACGTTGTCATTTTGCGCGTTATCGATACCGTGTCCGGTCAGGTAAAAGAACCCGGTTTCGTGACAGGTCTTTACCAGTAGATCGCAGAACTTTTTAGCCGCGTGGCTATCGGGTGACTGGAAACAATCAAATTCAAGTATCGGTAGCATTGGCCTGATTCATTTATTTGATGATTAGCTAGCTTAGGCGGAGAGTATACCCAATTCGTCGCAGTGGACTTAAGTCCCCGCCCCTTTTATTGGCGCGCGCGCCTGTTCCTTGTGGCTGCACTGATGTATTTTATGGTCTGATTGCTTTCGATTACGGCGTGTCGAATTGAGTTACAGTTGGCGCACCGCAAAAATAGTCTGGCGGAGTTTTCAGCCTCATTAAAACAGGATAGACATTGAAAATTACAAAAGTCCGCACAAAACCTTTGCTGGTGCCTTACACCCGTCCGTACCACTGGGCCCAGGGAGTCATCGATGGTGCCACGGTCATTCTGGTGGAAGTCGAAACGGATGAGAAGGGCTCGTTGGTTATGGTGAGACGGTGGGCACGCCAACGGCCGAGGGTATCCAGTTTTTTATCAACCAGGCCGGCGATCTATATCTCAAAAAGGTGACTGACAATAGATGAATCATTTACGGCGAAAATGAGTTTCGAAGGACGAACTGCCATTATCACCGGCGGAGCCAGTGGGATTGAAATTGCGATCGCCCGTCAATTGGCGAAACTCGGTGCAAAGATTGCGATTACCGATACTCTATGTGGCAGCAAGCGATATTGCCGGGAAATGGCTTCCTGTGAAGAGGCGAAGTTTTACCCGTGACAGTGTGGCCGATCTTTATTGGACGGTGAACGGGACGGACTGCCCTGTGAGTCGATCTGCAGGTAGCAAGATCGCTTTGAAGTCCGAATTACCCCCTTAGCTCTCCTTGTCAAAACCTGTGAGTTGAATGACCTGCCGTTTTACGGTCCTGGTCCAGATGTAATAGTTTCGACAAAGGGGCTAAATTTACCCCATTTGTGTGATTCCATTCTCTGTAGCCTATTGCATACTATTTTGTTGTTCAAGGATGAATTGGAGGCAGCCGAGAATTCCCGTTTGATGCGGATAAATATTTAGTATGAAAAACAGAAGTGAAGAAATTGTAAAACAACTGAACCGCCTTGCGAATGATCGCAGTCTGGCCCCACCTGTCAGAAACAAAATACGCGATACGATCCAGCACATCCGGGACTTAAACGTCAGTACGATTGATTTGGAAACGGGAAACGAACCCAAAATCTCCGTTGTTGATTTCCCCCCTGAATTTGTCGATTAGACGCATTTCATCGCCTGGTTGTTGCTAAACGGCAACCACCCATTACACCAGGCAGTATACCGATTAAACCGGGTGGATAAGATTCGGGTGTCCGATTTCCTGCAAGCAGCCAGGCCCTGGCCGGGAACATTCAATCGAATCGCTTACCGTGAACTGGATTAGGGTAAACCGTAAACGGATGTTACGCCCTCGAAACTTTGACCAAGCAGGTAGTTGATTCTTTCAACTGCTGCCCTGATGAATACAGGCATGCATAACTCGGGCCGAAATAGTGTAAATTAACGGGACCATGAATCAGAACGACGCTAGAAAAATACTGGGGATAGGCGAGGGTGATATCGATGTTGTAGGTAGTTTTACCAGGCGTAGAAAACTTATAACAAAGCGATTGAACGCGGCATCCACCAACGTATTGAAAGGCCAGTATAAGGGCATGTTAATCCAGCTTGAGCATGCTGCCGGAGTGCTGTCGGGTGTCCATCAGCCGGGGGTCGAGCTGCCTGAAGCCGAAAAGGTCGACGCAACGGGTGCAATCGATAATGGTACGGAAATCGGCACAGACAGTAATTTAATGGGCGGGAATGACGAGCTGGCCCCGGGACGGATACTTGCGGGGCGCTACGAAATCAGGGAGAAAATCGGCCACGGAAGCAAGGGTATTGTGTTCCGGGCACTGGATAAAAAACGTGGTGAAGACATCGCCATCAAGGTGCTGCTCCCCGGGCTGTTGGCCAACAGCAATGTTAGAGAGCGTTTTTTAACCGAAGTCAGTAGGTCCTGCGAACTCTATCATCCTAACATCGTCAACGAATACGACTTGAAGAACGATGGTGAAATTTTCTTTCTCACGATGGAATTGCTACAAGGTCGAAGCTTAAGGCAGGCAATGGATGTCCGACAAAAATCCCGAAAACCGTTTTCCGAAAAAGAAGTTATTCACCTTGCCAGTACTCTGGCAGGCGGACTTGCTTACGCACATATTAAAACCCGGCATGGGGACATTAAACCCGAGAATATCTGGATCGACAAGAAGGGTAATTACAAGATCATGGATTTTGGTATGGCCAGTTTGGTGCGTGCCGGGCAAACGGCCCGAACCGGCAACCCCGCGAATACCGACTACATGGCTCCAGAGCAATTAAAGGATGCAAATGGTATCGATGATCAGGTAGATCAATATGCCTTGGGGGTATTGATGTATGAATTGCTTACCCGGGATCTTCCGGCAACCAGAAAAAATGCAACGCCTGTCCGACATAAACGGATGAGTAAAAATATCGCCAGCATTATTGTGAAAATGGTGAAGATTAACCCCGGTGATCGTTATCGATCGATTGGCGATGTCAGGTCGGCGCTGACGAAAATTGAATCTGAGCGGTCGTCACCTAAATTTGGCACAAAAGTACTTGCCACAGCCGCCACGATTATCGCCGGGGTGGCCATTATTCTATTTGCAAATTCCTCGGGCCAACTGAGTGAACTTTGGGACAGTATCCGGCCGCTGCCCGATAAGGTTGTAGAGCAACAATTCAGTGATGCGATACAACTCGTAAACGAAGCCAATCGCTTAATTAGACGTTTGGACCAGGCTCAGAAAAAGCTCGAAGCAAAAATCAGGGAAGGGGAAATTTATACCCAGCAACTCGATGAGGTTCAGCGCAAGAGCAGAAGTGGTACCCAAAAAAATGAAGCCGAGCAGTTGCTGGCCCAGGCACGGCTCGACCTGACTCACAACAAACGGCTGCGAAGGCTTACTAATCGAATCATATTCGACGACAGTAGCCTGTTAAGCTCCAAAGGCAAGATACCCATAGCGTTGTCACTAATTGACGACAAAAACCATCCTCGGGCTATGGAACTGTTAGCTCCGGTACTGATCGATCTCAAAAATGATCTGCAACGATTCGAGGTTGCAGAGGATTATCTTTGGGCGCAGGCAAAGCTGGGCCGGAGCCAGTTAATATGGCAGCGTTTCAATCAGGCTCAGAATCTGCAACAGCCGGCGGATCTCGAACAACGCAAACAAAAGATTACCGGCGCTGAACAATTGGCAGAGCAGGGTCAGGTGGCAGAGGCCGTAAAACAGATGTACCGGTATATACAAAGCTACCAGAAAGATCATGCATTGGATCAAAAGCTGGTGCAGGATCGGATCCAGCACAGTACTCAACAAACAAAGACCCAACAGCTTGAAAAGCAGTGGAAAAGCTACCTGAAAAAAAGGGGCCTGAAAATTGCTGCCGGACAACAGGATTCTCTCAGACGAAGCAAAGCGGAGGAACAGGTTCGACTCGCCCTGCAAGATTTCAAAGGGGCCGAAGTCGCCAGCCAGGTCATAGAACAAAAGCTGGCGGTCTTTTATGCGGCATCAAAAGCAATGGTATCCGAAGCGATCGAGAAACGGGCTTCAGAAAATACCAGGAAAGCAAAGGCAGACTATGAAATAGCAAAGGTTGCAGGCAGGCAGGCGATGATTGCTGGTGACTACGTTCAAGCGATTAAACAATACGAAAAAGCTCTCAGTCACAATCCGGGCGATAAAGAAGCAAGCCTGCTACTTGAACAGGCAATTGACAGATCATCATCGGAACTTTTAAAACGATATGCCCCCGGTATTGAGTTAGTCAAAATCCCCGCTGGCAGTTTCAGAATGGGTGATCCAGGCAGCGATGGGAGCATTAACGAAAAGCCTGCACATATCGTGACTGTAAAGGGATTTAATTTGATGAAGCATGAAGTTACTTTCACTCAATACGACAAATATGCGGCGGATACGGATAGCTACTGGCGTGTCGACGAAGGCTGGGGCCGTGATAATGTTCCCGTGATCAATGTAAGCTGGATCGATGCGAATGCCTATGCAAAATGGCTGAGCCAAAAATCCGGATTCCGATTCAGGTTGCCGAGTGAAGCTGAATGGGAGTACGCGGCCAGAGGGGGTAGCACGACGAAATATCCCTGGGGTAGTTCTGCATTGCATGAAAAAGCAAACTATGGCAAAGACAATTGTTGTGGTGGATTGAGAGCGGGTTTGGATAAGTGGAGAAATACATCGCCGATAGGGTCGTTTCCAGCGAATCAGTATGGGGTTAATGATATGCACGGCAATGTCAGGGAATGGGTTCAGGACTGCTGGAACGGCTCTTACCAGGGCGCACCCAAAAATGG
>QIJI01000367.1 GCA_003231795.1 Gammaproteobacteria bacterium | reverse complement strand
ATCGAGCGCGGAGAGGCAACCCGGATGGGCGATGGTGAGGTTGTCGAACAGCAAGGTTCCCTGCAGGACATAACCGAGCGCAAACAGCAGGAAAAGGAGCGACAACAGAAAGAAGAATTATTCGCGGCAGCAATCGAAAACATGCCAGGCGGATTTGTGCTGATTAATACCGAAGGAAAAATTGAACGATTTAATCGCAAGTTTTTTGATTTGTATCCGCAGCAGCAGATTTTTATCGAGGATGGGATGTCCTATGAGCGATTTCTACGGTCCGGCGCCGAGCAAGGGGTTTACCGTGATTCGGCAGATAATCCGGAAGCATGGATGGAACAACGACTGAGTAATTTCCGGCTCGAAAAGCAGGAGTTTCATGATCGTATGTCAGATGGACGCACAATACAGATTGCCGCACAAGCTATGCCTGATGGGTTACCGAGTTACAGCAGGCGCGTGATGAGGCCGAACAGGCTAACCAGGCCAAGTCCGAATTTCTCGCGTCTATGAGCCACGAACTTCGTACCCCGATGCATGGTATTTTGAGCTTTGCTGAACTCGGAATAAAAAGACTGGAAACACTGAGTCAGGAAAAAATGAATCAGTATCTGAATAATATTCAGATCAGTGGCAACCGCCTGCTATTTCTGCTCAATGATTTGCTCGATTTATCCAAGCTCGAAGCGGGCAAGATGAGCCTTGATAAAACTTCGGTCAATCTTATCGATCTTGCCAACGCCTGTATTAATGAACAGGAGAATCAGTTCCACGAAAATGGCCTGATCTGCATGCTGAGTACTGAACTGAGTAGCGCAAATTGCCACTGTGATCGAAATCGAATTTTTCAGGTAATATCCAACATTGTTGCCAATGCAATCAAATTCAGTCCCGCAGGCGGGAAGATCCAAATTGAGCTTGCTCGCGTCAAAGGCAATTTTCGTGTGCTTGTTTCAGATCAGGGGATTGGTATTCCTGTGGGGGAACTGGATCAGATATTTGAAAAATTTCATCAGAGCGAGCGCAGTCGGAGCCATAGTGGTGGAACGGGTCTTGGGCTTGCCATTTGCCGCGAAATTATCGAGCTGCATGAAGGCAATATCTGGGCTGGCAACAATAACGACCGAGGTAGCAGTATTATGTTTGAAATTCCGGCCGAGGAGTCGTTGGATTACTAATCCGGCAATGATGGTTGTTCGACCACCAGGTTAACCGAGAGCAGATTATTTTTTGGGTAGAGCCTGTTCCAGCGTTTCGAGTTGTTTCTGGTCGAGTTCGGGTACCTCGATCTGATCCTTTTTCTTGTCGCTTAACTTCTCAATGGTTGATTCTGCTTTCTGACACAAAGCATGTAGCGATTTGATCTGTTCGATCAGGCTGGCGGTTTCATCCAGGACCGTTTTTTGAGTTTCCAGTTGCGCTTCCAGCTTGCTTTTTTCTTTACGCGTGGCCAGTAATTTCGATTCGGCCTGGTTACGCACTCTGGTTTCATCGAGTTTTTGCTTTTTCAGGGTTTTCAACTTGCGTACTACATTTTCAGGGGTGTCAGCGAGAGATTTTGAAATAGCCTTGAGTTTGTTCTGCTTGTCGATGACCTCTGCTTTTGCTTTTTTCAATGCCTCGGTATTATCGGCCTTGCCACTGCTCAACTGGCGTTCCGCCTGCTCGCGCGCGGCTACCGAATCCGCTGCCAGTTGTTCGGCCTCGGCCCGGGCCTTTTCGGCAACCGCAACCTGTTCCAGGTAATCTGAGATTTCCTGATCGGCTTTGGCACGGGTTTCGTGAATATTGATATCGGCGTTGCGCGCTCGTTCAATCGCCTGACCCAGCGCGAGCTTGAGTTCGGCGGTAGTACATTCTGCATCCAGACCCAGCGCATCTGTTGCTGCGCCCATCAGGACCTGTTTGCTAATAGCAAGGTCTTTCCAGACCTGCAATTGGATATCAACATCTTGTGTCACGTGCTACCTCTGGGGTTAGATTTTTCGGGCGGCACATTCTAGCCCATGAATGAAAGGAAAAATAGTCTAAAGCGGGTGATATTATCAATTGAGATCGGGTAGAATGCGCGTTTTTTCAAACTCAGGCCGAAACCTTGGAAGTAAACCCTGTTTTTCAGCAAATCGAGGATCTCAAATCACGTGTAGAGATGCTGCGGAGGTATCTTTGACTACGACCAGAAACGCGAACAACTGGAAGAAGTCATGCTCGAACTTGAAAATCCGGATATCTGGAGTAATCCGGAACGGGCGCAACAGCTAGGCAGGGAAAAGTCAGGCCTCGAATCTGTAGTGGGTGGTCTCGATCAAAGCCAACTGGCGCTGGATGATGCATTCGATCTACTCGAGCTCGCGGTCGACGAAGACGATAGTGATACCGCGGCTGAAGTAGAGCGCGATCTGACCGAAGTTGAAAAATCAATCGCCGAACTTGAATTCAGGCGCATGTTTTCCGGCGAGATGGATGAAAATAATGCCTTTCTCGATATTCAATCCGGGGCCGGTGGCACCGAGGCACAGGATTGGGCCGACATGTTGCTGCGCATGTATTTGCGTTGGGGTGAAGCAAAAGGGTTTAAAACCGAGCTGATCGAGGTTTCCCCGGGCGACGTCGCGGGGATCAAATCTGCGACCGTACGTTTTGAAGGCCCCTATGCATTTGGCTGGTTGCGAACCGAAACCGGGGTGCACCGGCTGGTCCGAAAGTCTCCTTTTGATTCGGGAAACCGTCGCCATACCTCATTCGCGTCTGCCTTTATCGCGCCAGAAATAAATGATGATATCGATATCGATATTGATCCGTCTGATTTACGTATTGACGTTTATCGTGCCAGTGGAGCTGGCGGGCAACACGTAAACAGGACCGAATCCGCGGTTCGCATTACGCATGTACCGACCAATGTAGTGGTACAGTGCCAGAATGACCGTTCGCAGCACAAGAACAAGGCGACCGCGATGAAACAGTTAAAGGCAAAATTGTACGAACTTGAAATTCAGGTACGTAATGCCAAAGCGCAAAGTATTGAAGATTTAAAGTCTGATATTGGTTGGGGCAGCCAGATCCGTTCCTATGTACTAGATCAATCCAGGATCAAGGATTTACGAACCGGAGTCGAAACAGGTAATACCCAGGCAGTGCTGGATGGCGATCTTGATCAATTTATTGTAGCCAGTTTGAAAAGTGGCGATGTTTAACAGCAGGTATACAACATGAATCAGCACGAAGCCGCTGAACAAGATAACGAAGTCGAAGTGGTCGATGAAAATCGGTATATCGCTCAGCGACGCGAAAAACTGGACCAACTGCGACGGCAGGGGCAGGCCTATCCGAATCATTTCCGGCGCAAGCATTATGCCGCAGATTTGACCGATCTATATGGTGAGATGACGCGTGAAGAACTGGAATCCGAGACTTTAGTAGTCTTTTTGGCGGGTCGAATGATGCTCAAGCGAGACATGGGTAAGGCAGGTTTTGCCCAATTGAAAGACTCGAGTGGAAGCGTCCAGATATTTGTTCAAAAAGCGGCTGTTGGCGAATCCAGTTACGAGGTTTTTAAGCAAAGCGATATCGGCGATATTTTTGGAGTTAGCGGAACACTGTTCAAGACAAACAAGGGTGAGTTCACGATTAAACTTGAGTCGATTGAGCTCGTAACCAAAGCATTGCGTCCATTGCCGGAAAAGTACCATGGGCTGTCAGACCAGGAACAGAAGTATCGTCAACGTTATGTAGATCTGATCATGAACGACGACTCCAGACGTGTTTTTGCTATTCGTAGCAAGGTCGTCAATTATATTCGTCAGTTTATGATCGATGCCGGGTTTGTCGAAGTTGAAACGCCAATGATGCACGTAATACCCGGTGGTGCAACCGCGCGCCCGTTTGTTACCCATCACAATGCGCTTGATATGGATATGTACCTGCGCGTGGCACCTGAGTTATATCTCAAACGACTGGTGGTTGGCGGTATCGAACAGGTTTTCGAGATAAACCGGAATTTTCGTAACGAGGGGCTTTCCACGCGGCACAATCCCGAGTTCACGTCGCTTGAGTTCTATCAGGCCTATGCTGATTACGAAGACCTTATGAACCTGACTGAAAAGATGATGCGGGGATTGGCCGAGACGGTACATCAGTCCTCCTGTATTACTTACCAGGGTCAGAAATATGACATGGAGCCCGCGTTTGCACGCTTGACGGTGGCCGAATCAATCATCAAGTACAATCCGGATCTGGATATTAATCAGCTTGAGGACCTGGAATATTGCCGCCACGCGGCCAGCAAGCTCGGTATAAAACCGGAACCCATCTGGGGTGCGGGTAAACTTCAGATAGAGATTTTCGAAAAAACGGTTGAAGATCAGCTACAGCAGCCAACTTTTATAACGGCTTATCCAACCGAGGTTTCACCTCTGTCACGGGCAAACGACGATAACCCGTTTATAACCGATCGATTTGAATTCTTTGTTGGTGGGCGAGAGCTAGCCAATGGATTCTCCGAACTCAATGACCCCGAAGATCAGGCTGCACGCTTTCGACGCCAGGTCGAAGAAAAGGAATCTGGCGACGATGAAGCGATGCATTATGACGCCGATTACGTGCGTGCGCTGGAATATGGAATGCCGCCGGCAGCGGGCGAGGGCATTGGCATTGATCGACTGGTTATGCTGTTGACCGATTCATCCAGCATCCGGGACGTTATTCTGTTCCCGCATATGCGACCCGAATAGATCCACCCGAATAAATCCACCAATATACTCAGGATGTCATTCCCGCCGCTTGCGCGGTAACGAGGCCGCATGGATAAATTATGCCCCCGATATTGGTGTAGGAGATTTCCTCCCGAATAAGGAGTAAGTGCTAAAATCATCCATCATGGAAATCATGGTCACCAATCCTCAATTTCATGCCTATGCGGTGATGTCACTCGTGGTGCTGGCACTTGTATTGTTTGCCAGTGAACGCATTCCACTGGCATCTTCGAGTTTATTGATACTGGTTTTACTGACTCTTTTGTTTGAGCTATTTCCGTTTAGCACAGATAAGGGGCAATTTCAGGCCACTGCGTTGTTTTTCGGATTCGGACATCAGGCGCTGGTGGCCGTTTGTAGCTTGATGATCGCGGGTCAGGCGCTGGTGCGTACCGGCGCGCTGGAACCTATCGGGCGGGAACTGGCACGCTGGTGGAGCAAAAGTCCACAATTAGCGTTTCTGGCCACACTGGTCATAGCTGCCGTGCTCAGTGCATTCGTAAACAATACCCCGGTAGTCATTCTGTTATTACCGATACTAATCAGCGTGTCGATAAAAACTGGCACTCCGGCTTCCGATTTGCTGATGCCGCTCGGGTTTGCAACCTCGGTCGGTGGCATGGGGACCAGCATCGGGACCTCTACCAATCTGCTGGTAGTAGCAGTCGCAGCGGACCTTGGACTGCGCCAGCTTGGCATGTTCGATTTTGTATTTCCGGCAATGATTGCGGGTAGTGTTGGCATTTTGTACCTGTGGTATGTTGCGCCGAAATTGTTACCGGTTCGTGAAGCACGATTACCGACAACTTCACCACGACTATTCACTGCTCAATTGCGAATCCATGACGATAGTATTGCCAATCAGAAACATTTGTCGGAAGTGATCGAACTGAGCGGTGGCAACCTTGAAGTGGTTCATATTCTCAGAGGAGATAATAAAAACCGGCTGGTTGCGATTCCTGACATGGTATTGCGCAGTGGTGATCGAATCGTGGTCAAGAGCACACCGGATCGATTGAAGGAACTCGAAACAGTACTGGGTGCGAGTTTATTTTCCGGCGAAGAACGCGTCGATGAAGACCACCCGTTGCGTGATACCTCGCAACAAATTGCCGAGGTCGTGGTGGTACCGGGTTCCACTCTGGACGGGCGTACGCTCGCCAATATTCGGTTTCGGGAACGTTACCAGCTACTGGTACTGGCGCTGTTTCGATCGAATAAATGGGTTCGTCACGAAGGCACCGAGCACAGCGAAGAAACGCGTCTGTATTCCGGCGATGTGTTACTGGTTCAGGGCGCTATCAGTAATATCAAACGCCTCAAATCGAGTCGTAATCTGCTGGTGCTGGATGCCAAGTCGGCGTTGCCGATTTCATCGCGGGCACCGCTGGCAATGGTGATCATGCTGGGAATTATATTAACCGCGGCCTTTGGCATATTACCCATTGCTATCAGCGCTTTATGCGGAGTGATGCTGATGTTATTAACCGGTTGCCTTAAGTGGTTCGATGCGACCCGGGCTTTAAGCGCACCGGTGATTCTGATCATTGTCACCAGTCTGGCGATGGGTACCGCGATGGTAGAAACCGGTGGCGCCGATATGATTGCGGGTGCCTATGTACAACTGACTGCGGGTGCGTATC
>QIJI01000216.1 GCA_003231795.1 Gammaproteobacteria bacterium | reverse complement strand
CGGCTATTTCGCGTTGATCCGATCTGGCTTTTTGCAGTGCCTGCCCCAGCACCTCAAGCGTAGTCGACCAGATTTCTTCTGGATCATGTTCTACCCAGCCATCGTTCGGGAAGTATTGGGTGAATTCCTGTTGCGCAGTGAAAGCAGCAGTGCCGTTTTTTTCAAACAACATCGCGCGCGAGCTGGTAGTGCCCTGATCGATACTGAGTAGGTACTGGCTCATTTGAAAATCCCCTTAATTTCTATTTGATCGCGGGTAGACACTAATCCTGGAAATACTCGTCAAATTTTTCGCTGGCTCGGTCGCCAAACAATTGCTCACAGATTTCAAACAACCCCGCTGACTGATACAAACTTTTACGTGACAGGAGTAACTCGACTTTTGAGCGTCGGCGTAAAAAGTCCTCCAGTTTGATGATCATTTCCGATTGCGCCAGGTAGTCGATTTCGCAACGCCGGATACCCGTGTTTTCAACTAATGGTTCGGCCAGCGAAGAATCCTGTTCAATCTGGTCCAGCATCGCCAGAGCATTTTCGCCGTAACGACGCCACAGACGATCGCTAAGCGCTTCGTCGGTATCGCTCGCGACCATCTTATCTATGCCGAGTTTAAGTGCATGCTCGAAATAACGTATGCGGGTCGCAGCATTGGGCTCGCCATACCATTTACCATCGGGTTTTGTCAGATCGATGCCGAGTTCGGATACACGCTTACAGACTTCGTCACCCACATTCAGACAATCGGTAAGTTTGCCGCCAAAGATGCTGATGTGTTTTTGCTCGGGTGAAGTTTCGACAACATGTTTGCGTGACAATTGCATTACATCAGAATTCTCCGTAGTCCCTTTCTTCACTGCTAGCGGTCGCACCCCGCAGCGTTCGGCTATGATGTCGGACGCTTGCAGTGGCTGCGCAAGATTGAGACGGGCGTTAATGTTTGACAAAACAAATTCCCGATCGGAGTCATCGACCTGGGTAATCGGGTCGGTTACCTGTGTGTCGGTGGTGCCGATACAGGTACGATTGGCCATCGGGATTGCGAAAAAAAGCCGCTCGTCATCGGCAAAGAATGCCAGTACCCGATGACTCCCAGATATTTTCGGGACAATTAAATGAATACCTTTCGACAGGCGATGATTATATTCAGTCTCAATCCCGGCGAGCGCATTGTGCTGATCGACAAAAGCGCCCGCCGCATTGATCAGGACCCGGGTACGAATTGTGAACCGACGACCGTTTTCCTGGTCTTCGGCTTCGATCTGCCACAGCCCGTCGGAGTCACGCGAAGCGGACTGTGACTTTACGTAATTCGCGGCAGCACAACCACGATCCATTGCGCTACGTACAAAATTGAAGACGAAGCGAGCATCGTTGTCATGCAGGAAAGCATCTGAATACTCAATTCCACCGCTGCTTTTGTGAGTATCGATCAATGGTTCGGTTTGCCTGATTTTGCGAGTCGATAGATAATGCGGGATACGAGTGCGACCTCGGCCGAGTAACCAGTAAAGCCAGGTGCTGGCGAGTATTACTATCGGATGAAAACGGAACAATTTGTTTACCGTCATCAGAAAACGAATTTCCTTGACGGTCGACGGAAAGCTATCGAGTAGTTCATTTCGAGACCGGCACAGTCCCGCTACCAGGCCGAATTCGTAGCCTTCCATGTATTTGATTCCACCCCAAACCAGGTTGGACGAATGCTGACTGGTAAATCCAGCAAAATCACGAGCGTCGACTAGACCTACTTTTGCTCCATGGGCAGTAAGTGCGGCAGCGGAGACCGCGCCGTTGATGCCGCTACCGACGATTAATACATCGAGAATTTCGTTCTCGAGAATGGAGATATTCTGGTTTCGTAATTTCATGGATTTTCAATTATGATCGTTACATGTCTGAGGTAAAGCATTTATTAATTGTGGCGCACAATCCATCGCCGAATACACAAAAACTGGTCGATGCGACCTTGCGCGGTGCGATGCATGAAGATATTGAAGCAGTCGAAGTGAAACATATACCGCCACTACAGGCAGTACCGGACGATGTGCTGTGGGCTGATGCGATTATTCTTGGTACCACCGAAAACTTCGGTTATATGAGTGGAGCGCTAAAAGACTTCTTTGATCGTATTTATTACCCCTGTCTCGAGCATACCGAGGCGATGCCGTTTGCTGCATACATTCGCGCCGGGCTGGACGGAACTGGAACTAAAATTGCGATCGGGAAAATTACCACCGGATTGAAATGGAAGCCGGTGCAGGAGATGGTAATTTTGCACGGTGATTATCTTGACGAGTTTGAAGATCAGTGTGAAGAACTCGGCATGTTGATGGCAGCGAGCCTTGAAGCAGGCATCATTTGACGGGCATTTTACGGGGACAGTTTACCTATTTCGCAAGCGAAATAGGTAAACTGCCCCCTGAAAACGGTAAACTGTCCCCGCAATAAAAGGAGATTTTCATGGCCGATTTCAACGGCAAAAAGGCAATTGTACTGGGTGGTACTTCGGGTATCGGACTTGCCACCGCAGTAATGTTGCGCGATGGCGGCGCTGAGGTGATAGCCGGTAGCCGTAGCGAATGCGAACTCGACGATATTGAAACAGTACAGATTGACGTGCTCGATCGCGAAGCCTTGTTGATGTTGTTCGAAAAACATCAGGGTTTTGATTATCTGGTCAATGCCGCAACCGGAGGTACGCGTGCCATCGGACCTTTCCTGGAAATGGATCTCGATGGCTTTCAGAATTCGTTTGCTAAATTGTGGGGATACGTTAACAGCGTGCGTCTCGGGGTTCCGCAAATGGCGCAAAATGGCGCCGTGGTCCTGTTCAGCGGCTATCCGGCGCGCAAATACCGCTCTGGAGCGCTGGCCATCGGCAGTGTCGGTGGCTCAGTCGAAGCGTTTATTCAACTGGTAGCCAATGAAATTTCTCCAGTTCGTATTAACGGGGTCTGCCCTGGGTTGATCGATACGCCTATGTCAAAGCTGGAAGGCGAAGCCCGCAGGGAATATTACCAGGGGGGCAGCGCAAATCACTTGATCCCGCGAGCGGGAACATCCAAAGAATGTGCGCTGGCGGCAATTTTCCTACTCGAAAACGAATTTACTACCGGCACAATCGTCGATGTCGACGGCGGTGCGATTGCCATATGAGTTTCGAAAAAATCAGTAAAACTCTGATCGGCGATAATCCGGGTCGTAGTACCGAACTGAATTATTACCAAATTGGCCCCGAACAGGCCGACAAAAAAGTTTATCTTCAAGCCGCAATCCATGCGGATGAACAGCCCGGTATTCTGGTATTGCATCATTTACTGAAACTGTTACGCAATGCCGACAAGGCTGGCGAACTCGATGCCCGCTTCGTCCTGTTCCCGATGGTGAATCCGCTGGGAATGGGTGATATTGAGTTTGGACGGCACCAGGGTCGTTACAATCGTAGTAGCGGGCTTAACCATAATCGCGACTGGCCTTCCCTCTACCCGGCAATCACGTCCGAGTTGATCGAAAAACTGGGTGACAGTGCCGAGACTAATATTTTACTGGTGCGCGATGCGTTACGTGACTGGGCTGCGAAGTTACCCCGGCTGACCGCTCTGGAGCAATGGCGCCAGATCTTGTATACCGAAGCCTGCGATGCCGACTACGTGTTTGACGTGCATTGCGATGACGATTCATTACTGCATATTTTCAGTGTACCCCAGCAACAGGAAAACATTCAGCAGTTAGCGCACTGGACCGGTGCTGCAGCCACTTTACTGGTAGAAGAAAGTGGGGGTGGGTCTTTTGATGAAGTCTGGCCTGCGCTGTGGTTGCAGCTCGCACGGTGTCACCCTGAACGACCCGTAACGCTACCCGTGATTTCCTGCACGCTTGAATATCGGGGTCGAATGGATACGTTCGATGATCTGAATCGTGCCGATGCCGAACAGCTATTCGGTTATTTTCAGGCCGAAGGATTAATCTCCGGCAAATCCTGCGGTCTCAAAGGACAGGCTGCAGCGGCTACCGATTTGCGTGCCACTGAATATTTGCGGGCACCAATGTCTGGATTGCTGGTTTATAAAGTCGGTCTCGGTGACCGGGTTGCGAAGGGTGATTTGATAGCGGAAGTGTTGCAACTGGACGGAGAGGGTGCATTCCTGGATCGGGTTCCACTGTTAGCTGGGACCGATGGGTTTGTTTTATCGCGAGTCGTTACCAAGTATGTGTGGCGTAATGCCAATGTTTGCAAAATTGTCGGTAACGAAATTCTTGAATCGCGAATCGGGAGTCTGCTGAGCGACTAGTCCTGTGCCGGAAAGCTCCATTTCGATTCGGGTAAATGTTCATCGGCGTGCAGCCAACTGGCCTTTTCTGACAGAAAACTGTGATCCTGCGGCACCAGTTGTTCGAGATCGTCGAATAATCCCAGATGCAAATGAATTGAGTCAGCCTCACCGGCGTTTTCGTAGGCGACTGATGAGCCGCATTGACCGCAGAAGCTGCGCGTAACCCCGTCACCGGAAGAGTATCGGTTTGGCATTGTCCCGGTATAAACGACCTGTTCCCGTTTGAACCCGGCAAAGGTCGTCATCGCTGAACCACTATAACGTCGGCAGGACTCGCAATGGCAGTGCCCGACCCACTCTGAATCGCCGTGGGCTTCGAATTTTACTGCACCGCAATAGCAGTGCCCACTGAGTACTTTATCTGCCATGCGCTCCATAATACGACATCACTGACTGCCTGGGGATAATCAACCGACGAACGGCGTAGCGGAATTTTTACTGAATTACCTTGAGTTCCGAGTACTAATTTCTAAGAGGACTTGTTTCTGGCCTTGGCCTGGTAAAGCGCCTTGTCGGCGCGACTCAGCAGACTGTCAATCGTATCGGGCGTTTCGTATTCGGCAATTCCGATGCTGGATACCAATTCACGGTTGATGCCAAAGTCGAAGGTACTGATTGCCTGTTTGATCTTTTCGACTACCATTTCCGCATGACGAATATCGGTGGTTGGTGTCACAATGACAAATTCATCACCACCAAAGCGAATCATGTAGTCCGTAGTGCGGATGTTTTCCCGTACCAGGCGACAAAGCTGTTTGAGTACGTGATCACCGACGTTGTGTCCAAATTCATCGTTAATCGGCTTGAATTCATCGACATCCATCATGATCACACTGAGCGGTAGAAACTCCCGATTGGCGCGATTAATTTCGCGATTCATTACCTTGTCGAGTACCCGCCGATTGTGAGCGCCGGTGAGAACATCGGTGTTGGACAATTGTTCCAGCGAGTCTTCGGTGTTAATCCGCATGGCTTCAAATTGAAACGAAATGAGCGCGGTAAAACTGTAGCAGACACCAATATTGATTGCGTAGTAGATGTTGATATCGGTTCCGGGCCGAAACATCAGACCGAGCAGGATGATGCCTAGCAGGATCGAAAACCAGTTGCCAACCTTGTTTCCAAGATAGAAATAGGCCAGCACCGGAAACACCGGAGAAATTATTAGCGGGCGAATCGGTTCAAATTGCCAGGCATCGAAAACCAGTATCGCGGCACCGCAAATCAACGTAATAAAAACAAAGGGGCGCGCAATTCCGGAGCGAATTATCTGTTGCACCAGCAACCACACGATAATGGATAACAATACCAACAGAATTGCTACCGCGTATTTGCCCGAAAACCATTGGACGCCGGATAAAAGCAACATAATCCCGATCGCATAAGGGGTTAACCTGGTGATCGACTGGATCTCATGTTTTGCGCGAAATCCGGGTGTTGTACTCCAGTTTCTGAGTCTTTCTTTCCAGTCCTGCGGGTCAGAGTTCGAAATTTCTATCATGATCGCCATTTGTGAAAATGTTTACTGCAATCATTATAGGAAGAGATTCCGGTTTTTTCCGGAATCACTAGCCCGCATTTCTCACCAGCCTTCTACTGCGACAGCGCTATGCCGTATCCAACATGACTTTAGCTCGGTCAGAGCGCTTGACATAGTGTCGCCTATGCCAGCGCACTCTTC
>QIJI01000217.1 GCA_003231795.1 Gammaproteobacteria bacterium | reverse complement strand
CAGTGTCGACTTACCGCACCCCGATTCGCCTATGACACCCACTACATGGGCATTTTTGACACTGACATTGATATCGCGCAAGATCGGAATTAACGGTTCACCATCGACGATACCGCCGTAACCGGCAGTCATATCCTTGACCTGAATATTATCGACATCGCGGTTATGTTCATCACCGACAGACGAACCCATTCCTGCGGTCGGTTTGGGCCGCGCGGCCGCCATCAGTCGTTCGGTATAGGCATGGCCTGGATGATTGATGATTTGATCAACCGGGCCCTGTTCCATTACCTCTCCGCTATACAAAACCACGATATGGTCGGCAATCTGCGCGACAACGGCAAGATCGTGGGTGACATAGATAGCGGCCGAGTTCTGCTCCTTGATAACTTTCTTGAAAGCTTTTAACACCTCAATCTGCGTGGTTACGTCGAGTGCCGTGGTCGGCTCATCGAGCACCATCAGGTCCGGTTTTCCGCAAAGTGCCATCGCTGCCATAAGACGTTGCAACTGACCCCCGGAAACCTGGTGTGGATAACGGAAACCGATTCGATCGGCGTCAGGAAGTTCGAGTGCATGATAAAGCTCAACTGCGCGTTTTGTAGCTTCTTCCTGGGTTAAAACTCCGTGCAATACAGCGGACTCGGTCACCTGCTCACCGATGGTGATCGCAGGATTAAAAGTTGCTGCCGCAGATTGCGCCAGGTAGGCCACATTGGTACCCCGAATTTCTCGGGTTCGTAGTGGGGCCATACTGAGCACATCTTCTCCATTCAGAAATGCTTCACCGCCGGCAAAGTGCAATCCGGGTTTGGTATAGGCCAGTGACGCCAGTGAAATGGTTGTCTTGCCGGAACCGGATTCACCGATCAGCGCGACGACTTCACCTTTGTGGACATTAAACGAGACGCCTTTGACGATGGGTATTTCAACGCCTTCATCACTGGTGGCGCTGATTCTAAGGTCTTTGACTTCAAACAGGATTTCACGTTTCGTATCATTATTTTCCATTGTTCTACACCATTTTCTTGGCGAGACTGCCGCCGGATTTTGCCGATATATCGTCTACGATTAAATTAATCGCGATGGTAAATGAGGCGATCGATAAAGCGGGCCAGATAGCCGCGTAAGATCCGTAGGTTAATCCCTGCAGATTTTCGCGTACCATGCTGCCCCAGTCCGACGCAGGTGGTTGCACACCCAGGCCAAGAAAGCTGAGGCTGGATATGAACAATACGACAAATACCAGTCGCAGACCAAAGTCGGTAGCCAATGGCATTGCCGCATTGGGCAGCACTTCCGATTTGATAATCCACCACACACCCTCGCCGCGAGCATGCGCCGCTTCGACAAAATCCTGCACCATGATGTCCTGCCCCAGAGCACGGGCAATTCGAAACACACTGGTCGCATAGATAAGCGCCGCCGTTAATATCAGGATAATGATAGACGACCCAAATGCCGCGATTACGATCAGACCCAGCATTATCGTCGGCAATGCCAGTATCGCGTCGTTGACCCGGCTAATGCCCATGTCGATCCAGCCTCCCTTCACCGCTGCAAGAATGCCAAGCGTAATGCCGACCAGGTAGGCTAACAGGGTTGCCACCAGCGAGATGCCGATGGTGTTGCGGGCACCGAATAGGATTCGCGAAAAGGTATCCCGGCCGATATAGTCGGTGCCGAGATAAAAGCTGCCATATTCGCCGGAGTAGGCATCCAGGAAGCTGTCATCGCCGTCCATATCCATCTCATGATGGGGTGCAATCGATGGGCCGATGACCACGATAATCAGCCAGAAAACTACGATTGCTACTCCCAGTTTTCCTACCCAGGTTAATTTAAGCCCTCGTTTGGGCGGGGCATCCGGCAGTTCAGCGAACGCATCGAGTTTGGCGATTACTTCTTCTTCTTTTGCTGTTGCTTGGTCAGTCATTTTTTTATCCTCTCGCCTACTTAGGCTGTCTTAGGCGCGGGTTGGAAAGTATCGATGCGACATCGGCCAGGATGATCAGCACAACGTAGGTACCACAAAAAATCATTGCACAGGCCTGTACCAGCGGCAGATCTCGAGTCTGTACAGCGTCGATCATCAATTTCGCCAGACCTGGATAGGAAAATATGGTCTCGACGATTACCACACCGCTGACCAGATAGGCGAGGTTCAAAGCGATTACATTGACGATTGGGCCGATCGCGTTAAAAAATGCGTGGCGCAGGATGATGCGTTTTCTGGGTACCCCTTTAAGGATGGCCATCTCGATATAGGGCGAATTCATCACATTGAGTATGCCGGCACGAGTCATTCGAATCATTTGCGCTGATACCACGATAACCAGGGTAATCAACGGCATTGCCACCGCTTTTAAGAGTTGCCAGGTGGTTTCGTCTCCTGTCAGGTAGGTGGTAGCGGGTAACCATTGCAAATTCACCGCAAGGATTAATACCATCACCGTGGCGATGAAAAATTCGGGTACTGAAATGGTGCTCAAAGTGCAGAATGTCACAATTCGATCAATTGTAGTACCGGGATGCATGGCTGCAAAAAGACCTATCGTGATCGATAAAGGTATTGAAATAGCCGCAACCAGGCCCGCCATCATCATGGTATTGCCGATCCGGCTACTGATCAAACTGGAAATTGTGGCACCACCTGCCTTTGATATGCCGAGATCTCCGGTCATCAAATTGCCGAGCCAACCGAAATACTGGAATACCAGTGGTTGATCCGTGCCGAGCTGCGCTCGAAGTGCGGCCAGTGTCTCGGGCGTTGCAGACTGCCCCAGAATGATCGCCGCGACGTCCCCCGGTAACCAACTGGTCATTATGAAAACGATTATCGAAACCACCAATAAAGTGGCAAAACCAATTGCAATCCTTTGCAACACCATTTGCTTCATCATTAGAACTATCCCCCGAAAGATATTTGAAAGTACAGGCGGAACGACTTTCTTTTAACACGCAATGCAGCGACTACGTTAAAAGGAGAGATGTTACTGCAAAACCACAATCAGCTTGAAATTTACCAACTTCAAAACCAACTCTGGATGCCCCGTACCGTTTTTATACCAGTTGTTTGTTATGCCGCCAATACTACAGGGTTTGTACCGGATTTGAACCTATTTTGTTAGTGGCTCCCGATTAAAACTGATACGGCGCTATTTACCTTGATTACTTCAACCTGAATCCGTTGATTCAGGCCGGATGTAAAAAGGCCCGTATATGAAATACGGGCCTTTAGATTTACTTCAAAGTACTAGTTTTAGCTTATGCCAGCCAGATAAATTCAGGCCATTCCATCGCACCACATTGACCCAGCGGTACCGTTGGCATGCCCATGACTTTATTGGAAATTGCATCATTGATATTGGAGAAAGCCGGGATTACCATACCACTGCCCTCGTGAATGAGGGTCTGCATTTCGCAATAATGCGCGTGGCGTTTAGCCGGATCGGTTTCCGCTAATGACAGGGTCAGCAATTCGCCCATGCGCTCATTGTTCCAGAAGGTGTCATTCCAGTTACCACCAGGGGCGAACTGAATTGCCATCTGTGAATTTGCGGTGGGTCGCATGTTCCAGGTAACTACATTCATTGGCTCTTTCATCCAAACCGCACCCCAGTAACCATCGTTCGGCACTTTTTTCAGGTTCAGATTGAAGCCGATCTTGGCGCAGTTGGCCTGGGCCAGCAGACAGGTCTCTTCGATCCCGGCGGTCACCGGTGCTACGAAAAGATCTGCACCGCTATAACCTGACTTCTTGAAATAAAATTTTGCCTTGTCCGGATCGAACTCACGCTGTGGCAACTCGTTACACCAGTCTGCGCCGTGCGCGGCTGAAATGGGCGTATCGTTACCCACCGAACCCCTGCCTTTGAGAATTCGCTTTACGATACGCTTGCGATCCTGGATGTATTGCATTCCCTTGACAAAATCGTCGCTCTCGCCCGGTTTGGTATTTTTCAGGATACAGATTCCGACCTGCGCGGCGGCAGGCACTGACGTTAGCGTAACCCCGTCGGCCTCTTCGACCTGGCGAAAGGATTTCGGGTCGACGTTTGCCATGATTTGAATGTCACCGGCAACCAATGCGTTGACTCGCGCCACCGGATCGGTGATCGCGGTGATTTCGCAGGCATCGAGATGGGCACCTGCGCGCCAGTAGTTTTCGTTGCGCTTGTGGACGGATTTAACACCAGGCTGGAACGATTCCATGGTATACGGACCGGTTCCGATCCAGTCACCCTTGGTACCGTTTTTGACGACCTTGTTCTGGAACATGCCGAGCAGGGTAGGCAAGTCAGCATTTGGCGAATTCATAACGGCTTTGACTTCGTACGGCCCGACCTTCTTCCATTCCTTGATCGTCGCCAATACTGATTTGATTACCGAAGTCGAATCTTCGCCGAGATGGCGGTTCATACTCCAGACGGCATCGTCAGCGGTGAACTTCGTGCCATCGTGCCATTCGACGTCCTTGCGCAATTTGAATGTCCACTCGGTGGCATCGCTATTGGGCTCAAACGACTCGGCAAGCTCGGGTTGCGGTGTCAGGTCATTGGCATGCTGGATCAGGCTGTTATAAACAGCTCGACCACGTGAGTAATCGATACCTGATGTAAACATCATCGGATCGCTCTGGTCATCCGGGCCGTGTATCGGGTTGGCCATGCGTACCGAACCACCTTTTTGAGGGGTTCTTGCCAGGACTGCTTTGCCATCGGTCAATAGTTGCTCGGCGGCCAGCAGGGATACACCGGTTACCATCGACAGTTTCAGGGTGTCGCGACGGGTAAAGCCCTGGCTTCCGCTTTTAGTCAGTTTAGATACCAGGTCCTTGTCGGACTGGCTCAAATCCTTGAAACTCACTTCGGATTTGTTTGTTTTGGAATCTTTCATTGTTGCTCCTCGGGTTGGGTATATCTAGTTATTTTATGGGTAAATGATGAACCTGCCCTGAACCTGCATACTTGGCGTTTTTTATACATTAAATATAGGGGGGAGGCTACGAACTATAGTCACTAGTGCCGCACAGAGTAAAGCGAGAGCCTTGTATTGTCAAAGCTGTTATCTCAATTGTTCCGCATGCCTTGTATGGCTTTGTAAACAACTGTTGTAGAAAATAAATCATTTTAATGATATCGGGAATTTATTCGGATAGAGTGTCTCTTCGCCATCGAAAATGTCTTGTTCAAAACTCTCGCTACTGTCCTGTTTCTGCTGCTCATCATACCTGTCAGCATATTTAAGAGACCCTGAATAAATTTGTAATTCCTGCAAATCCTGCAAATCCTGGATACTGACAATGAGCAGGAGTAATAATCTGATATCCGCCAGGCGAACTCCGGCGACGGAAATTTGAACAACATGAGCAATGCGGATGAAGCGTGTCTCTCATCGTAAAGTCTGGGTTTTAGCCGGTCCGATCATACTCTCCAATATTTCTGTTCCCCTTGTCGGTGCTGTTGATACCGCGGTGGTGGGGCATCTGCCGCAACCACAGGCGATAGGAGCGGTAGCGCTGGGCGCGCTGATCTTCAGTTTTTTGTACTGGGGCTTCGGCTTTTTGCGCATGGGAACCTCCGGTTTCGTCGCGCAGTATTATGGCGCGAAAAACTGGCAGGAACTGTCCGACACCTTATTAAGGGTGTTGGTGCTGGCCGCCGGCCTCGGGATGGTGACCATTTTGCTGGCCTGGCCGTTAATCGATCTGGTGCTCTATCTCATCGATAGCAGCGAAGGCATTGAGTTGATGGCGGCCGAATATGCGCATATCCGATTATGGAGTGCGCCCGCGGTACTGCTGATTTACGCTATTACCGGGGTATTGATCGGCTTGCACAACACCCGCGCCGTTTTTGTGCTGCAACTGATTTTGAATATCACTAATGTCCTGCTCGATCTGCTATTTGTGCTGGGCTTTGGCTGGGGCGTGGAAGGTGTCGCCCTGGCCTCGGTAATAGCTGAATATCTGGCCATGCTCGTCGGGATTTACCTGCTGCGTGACCGGATCAAAAGTGCATTCGGAAATTTCGACAAAAATCGCTTGCTCGAACGAAGCGCTTTACTGAATTTGTTTAACGCCAATATCAACATCTTTATTCGAACTTTGTGCCTGTTGTTCGCATTCAGTTATTTCACCGCTAAAAGTGCAGCCATGGGAGAAGTGGTTCTGGCCGCAAACACTATTTTACTCCACCTGCAGAGCATCATGGCTTATGCGCTGGATGGGTTTGCGCATGCGGTAGAAGCATTGAGCGGAAGTGCCTATGGTGCCAGGCGTCGGCGTATTTTTCGTCGAGCGGTTCTGTTGACCAGTTTCTGGGCCGCCATTGTGGCTATTGCGATTGCGCTTTTTTATCTGTTTTTCGGGAACGCTATCATCGATTTGTTTACCAGTATCGAATCGGTTTCCATGCTGGCTAAAAACTATCTGCCATGGATGATACTGGCTCCGATAGTGTCCATCTGGAGCTTTCAGCTCGATGGTATTTTTATTGGTACTACTCATACCCGGGAAATGCGTAACGCAATGATTATATCGTTGTTGTTATATCTCGCCATTTTACAGTTGACGATTCCATTATTTGGCAATCACGGGCTTTATTTCGGGCTCACATTATTCATGTTGATTCGGGCCATCTCGCTGCTATTCTATTATCCGGTTATAGAAGCCGCGATCCGCACAAATCGTCAGCCAACAGGCCAGTCAACCCAATGAAGCCATTAACTAAAGAACAACGATTTTTACTCGGAGCCGTATCGCTGGGTCATATGAGCAATGACTGGGTCGCGGGTACTCTGTGGTTACTGGCACCTGCAATTGCAGCCAGCATGGGGCTCGGGCCTACCGAAGTGGGTTTGATTCTGACCATAAACGGAATCGGCGCAGGGCTTGCCTATATTCCGGCGGGAATTTTATCTGATCGATCGACACGTCCCGGTTTTTTGATGTTGATCAGTTTCTGGTGGGTAGCGATTGGTTATCTGAGCGCTACCCTGGTGCCGGGGTTCTGGGCGATTACCTTATTGCTCGCGTTTGGTGTCATGGGCGATGCGTTCTGGCATCCGGTTGCCACGGGAGTGCTGATCAAGGAAATGCCGCAACGTCGCGCACAGGTGCTCGGAATTCACGCGATTGGCGGAAGTATTGGTGCCGAAGTACTGGCCCCGTTGGCCACCGGGTTTCTGCTCGGTTTTTTCGACTGGCAGACGACGCTGCAAATTCTGGTGTTGCCAGCGGTTATCATGGGACTGGTATTCATCCCGATAGCGGCTCGTATCAGTCGCGACAGTCCAGGCAAAGTCACCCGTATTGATTTCAGGGCATTAGCCCGCCACTGGTTTCGACCCTCCGGCATTGCATTGATGTTAATGATCGTGTTTTACGGTATGTCGCTGACGGCAATGCTCGCGATGTCGCCGCTATTCTTTCAGAAGGATCACGGGCTGTCTCCATTTCATGCCGGACTGATTTTTGCTGCAATATTAATGGTCGGTTCAATCTTGCAACCATTTTTTGGCAAGTACACCGATGGTCGAAGTCGCAAGCCCATGGTGTTGATTGTATTATTTGCGACCAGCTTTTTTGCGCTTTTTGCAGGACTTAGCGATAGCCTTTACTGGGCCATTGCCGGGTTGATGCCTGCAGTAGTGCTTTTAACCGCGGTGCGCCCAGTGTTACTGGCCGTCGCGGTCGAATACACGGGTAGATCGGAGTCGACAACGCTGGGTATCATCTTCACGGTGCTGGATGGCGTCGGGATGTTTGGTGCGCTTTTTGCCGGTCTGATCGGCGAGTTAGCTCTCAGTTATGCGTACCTTCTGGCGGCTGCATTGATTCTGGTATCCGCCATGATATGCCTGTTTCTGAATTTCGAAAATACTGAGACCACTAGCCCAACTGATCCCGAATAATTTCATATAACTCAGGGCGATTGGCTTTAACCTCATCGACGCTCAATCCTTCCAGCGAATGCGGATATTTCAACCATTGCGCAGTTTCATGCAGATAATAGTCCGGCACCCGATCTGTTTTATTGCGTGACGGTTTGTAATAGGGGACAGCGATGCGGATTTCTCGCGGTGTATTCAGTCGTGCCCTTTCCTGCAGGTGCGCAATCACGGCTTCAATGGTCAAGCCGGTATCAAACACATCATCGACGATCAACAGACGGTCAGCAGAACTGCAGTTTTTAATCAGGTAGTTCATGCCGTGAATACGAATTTCATGCGATTGTCCGTCGATTCCGCTGTACGAGGAGGTCCGAATCGAAATGTGATCGGTTTCGATTCCATACCAGGCCAGCAATTCCTGAACTGCAATTCCCATCGGCACCCCGCCACGCCATATCGCAATCATTATCGTGGGCCGGAAACCATCTTTGATAACTTCTGCACCGAGTCGAAACGAGTCTTCCAGCAACTGTTGTGCATCGAGGTAAAGTTTTTTACTCACAGTGTGGAATTTCTACTTTGTTTTCGCGCATAGCACGTGCATTCATTACAGGCAGTTGATAGTCTTCGCCAGAATAACACAGGATTTTTGACGGGCGTATTATCGATGCACAAATGCTTTATTCAGGAGCAGGAATTATTGCAGGATTCCTATCGGCTAGCGCTGCAGGTCTACCAAAGCGGATTCCGTCCCGATTTCATTGTGGGGGTCTGGCGCGGCGGTTCTACGGTTGGTATTTACGTGCAGGAATGCCTGCAATATCTTGGGGTTGAAACGGATCATATTGCGATCAGAACCTCGTACCGTGGACGCGACGAATATTTCAGACAATTGCAACAAGGGGAAGTTGTGCGCGCACACGGTTTGCAGTACCTGTTTGAAAACCTGAACGCTGACGACTCGTTGTTAATTGTAGATGATGTCTACAGTACCGGGCGCAATGTCAATGCGGTGATCGATCGCCTGCGTGAAAAGACCAAACTAAATATGGCGGCAGAGGTCCGTGTGGCGGCTCTTTATTACCGTAGCAATCAGATTGAATCGGAATCACGCCCGGATTACTTCCTGCGATCTACGCAAGACTGGCTGGTTTTGCCTTACGAACTAACCGGCCTGGAACGCGGCGAGCTTGAAGCCAATAAACCCTGGATCATGCCGCTACTCGACGAATTAAAACCTGGCTGGCAATGAAGCCAGGGCGATTTAAGGATGTTGCAATGAGATTTTCTTCGCTTACCGATCGGGTTAAAGGCGATGCGGCCGATGTTTGGGATTTGAACAATCTGGCCAAGGCCGAGCAACGAAATGGCAAGGACGTTATCGTACTCAGCGTTGGAGATCCCAATTTCGCGACCCCTAAACCGATCATCGACAAGGCGTTACAGGCGATGCAGGAAGGTGACACCCATTACACCGCCATCTGTGGGCACGAGCCTTTGCTGGAATGTATTGCGCAAAGGCATCAACACTTGAGCGGGCAAACTGTAGAAGCAGGCAATGTCATTATTACCTCCGGGGCACAGAATGCGTTGTTTGCCTGTTCGCTTTGCATGCTTGATGTGGGTGATGAAGCTATCGTGTTGCAACCGATGTACGTTACTTACGAAGCGACGGTCCAGACGCCCGGGGCGACACTGGTGCCGGTCGTATTAAGCCCCGAGAACGGCTTTCGACTGGAAAGGGAAATGCTCGAATCTGCCATCACTGAACGTACGCGGGCCATTTTTTATGCATCACCCAGCAATCCTACCGGGGTGGCCTTGCAGCCTGATGAACTGGCAATTATTGCAGAGCTCGCGCTTAAAAATGATCTGTGGATAGTCGCGGATGAGGTTTACGCTGAATTCGTGTTCGAAGGTGAATTTCATCCAATGGCTTCACAATCGGGTATTGAAGATCGGCTTATTACGATTGGCAGCATGTCGAAATCTTACGCGATGTCAGGTTGGCGTCTGGGTTGGGCGATTGCGCCAGTTGAAATGATCGGCAATCTGGACAAACTCGCGTTGTGCATGCTTTATGGTATTCCTGGTTTCATACAACAGGCAAGCCTGTACGCTTTGCAACATTGCGAACAGGATTTGAATCGTATGCGTGATATTTATCGAAAGCGCAGGGACGACCTGTTTGATGCCTTCAGCAAAATCGACAAACTGGAACCATTAATGCCCGATGCCGGTATGTTTATGATGGTTGATATCAGTAAAACCGGAATGACAACCCCCGATTTTACCTGGTCTTTATACGAGTCAACCGGGGTGTCGGTGCTCGATGCCGCCGCGTTTGGCGCCAGTGCCAAAGGCTATGTTCGAGTTTCTTACACGGTAAGCGATGATGAACTGAAAGAGGCCTGCGTTCGAATCAAAAAATTTGTTGAGGGGCTGTGTGATGACTGACGAATTGAGCAGGTGCTGGTGGTGTGGTGATGATGAACTCTATCAGCATTATCATGACTCTGAATGGGGTGTCCCGCAACACGATGATCGGCTTTTATTTGAATTCCTCTGCCTCGAAGGTGCACAGGCAGGGCTGAGCTGGATCACGATATTACGCAAGCGTGAACACTACCGACTCGTTTTTGATGATTTCGACGCTGAAAAGATTGCGCGCTATGACGACAAGAAAATTGCGGCGCTGTTGCTTGATCCGGGCATTGTACGAAATCGGCTCAAAGTGAACGGGTTTGTAAAAAACGCCAGAGCCTATCTGGCACTGCGTGAACAGGGTCAGACGCTGGACCAGTACTTGTGGAACTATGTAGACGGTCGCACCATGCAGAACAAGCGCAAAGATATGAGCGCAGTTCCGGTCAATACCAAAGTTTCAGATGCGATGGCGAAGGACCTTAAAAAAAGAGGCTTTACTTTCGTCGGCAGCACCATTTGTTATGCCTTTATGCAGGCGGCTGGCCTGGTCAATGATCATATTGTCTCCTGTTACCGACACCGTGAATTGAGCGAGAAGTCATGACATTTCAGGCAAAATTAGAGTTTCTGGCCGAACCATCCGAGCGACCGGTTTATTACGCTTCCAGTGCCGGTGCCAGTGCGACCCATGAAATCGATCAGGCAGTGCAAATGATTGCTGTTGATGTCGAAGACGCGCGAGGTCGAAACGATACCGATGAAGGGCGGGAATTCGGGATGCATCCATCGGGTTTTGAGCTGCTCGAGTTTCCAACCCGGGTTGCCAATTTTCTGGATTCGGGACAAATAGAGTCTATCTACGAATCCGAGCTGGAAGCCTTTTTAAAGGCAACAACCGGATGCGACCGGGTGCATATTTTTGATCACACGGTACGGGCCTCTGATCCCGGGCTGCGGGAAATCAAAAATATCCGCGAACCTGCTAGCCTGGTCCATAACGACTACACTTCGAACTCCGGCTTTGTCTGTCTCCGGGAAAACCTGGGTGAAGATGCCGAAACCCTGTCTAAAGGCCGATTT
>QIJI01000006.1 GCA_003231795.1 Gammaproteobacteria bacterium | reverse complement strand
GGCACCAACACCAAACGGTCGATTCGGCCAAGAGGGGTAACTCCAATCGTCAGGCTGCCTGTGGCCCCGTCCGGCAGCAATGGTTGATCAAATTCTCCGCCACCTGCAAGTGCAAATTGCTGAGCCAATATTGCAGGTAAAGAATTACGCTGTGCATGAGGGTATAACGCACCATCGGCAAAACCCGCCGTCAACGAGTCGCCGATTGCGACATAAGAGGAAAAGTCAGCGCTGCCCGCATCTGCAGCGGGACCGTCGCCAACCGAGTTTGAAAACCCTGGATCACAGCCCGTCAGCAAACCGGTTACGACGAAAAATATCAATTTATTGAATGCATTTATTTTCATGGCTCTAATACCGGTAACTCAGGCCAAAGCCCAGCGAGAAGGAATCGGAGATATAATCCCCTTCGAAGGGAATCGTAAAGCCACCCTCTTCATAATGTTCATAAGACTCGTTTACTTCGCCGAAGGTCAGGATGAGCATTGAAAAATCGAGTTCAAGGTTCTTTGAATAGCGGTAGCTGCCACCAGCGGTATAACCGACCGAATCGCTACGCGGCGTGATAGGTTCAAACGATCCATCGGGTACGGGAGACTCATCAAAATAAACGCCGCCTCGAAAAATCCACTTGTGGTCATACTGGTACTGCAACCCGAAACGATAAATGTTCGAATCTTCGTAGTTTCTGACATTGACCGAGGTTCCTGCTCCCGGCGCTTCAAACTCGACCACCAGTTCCTCAAAGGCAGCCCAGAAGGTACGATTGAAATCAAAGGCCAGTGTCACCTTGTCGCTGTACTGGTAAGCAACACCAATGGTCAGTTCGGCAGGTAATACCAGATCAGCATCAAATTCGCCATCAGGGAACGCGTCTTCTAAGGCGGTTGGTATGTTGTCAAAATCGGCATCACCACCACGCGCTTCCAAGGTTACTTCGGAACGATAGCTGAATCCGAGTGCCGTTTTGTCTGATAACTGGTGCAGAACTCCGAGATTATAACCCCAGGCCGTTACCTCAGAATCATCAATAGTAACATTGGAGCGATCACCGTTAGCGTCAGTTAATGAAGTACTCAAATTACGATTGAAATTAACCGACCCGATCACCAGATTCGGACCGAAGCCAATGCTGCTCTTTTCATTAATCTGATAAGCAATTGTAGGCTGGATATACACCGCCTTCAGCTGAATATTATTGACCAGATGTGAACCTTGCCAATCAGTGGGCCATTTAACGGTATTACCATAAGGCGTATAAATTCCAAGCCCCCAGGTCATTTCATCGTTAATTTTCTGCGTGAAATAGCCGTTAACGGGTGTTCCAATGCCATTGTCGGTTTCGGCTTCCGCTAACGTCTCTTCATTTTGATAAGCGGTTTTGCCCGTGAGTAGAGTAATGCCACCGACAAATTCAGAATCCGCTTCCAGTTGCGTCATTGCACCGGGGTTGAAAAAAACCACCTCGGCACTATCGCTCATGGCGACACCGGTATGAGCCATCCCAATTGCTTTTTGACCTTGAACTGAGACTCGATAACCACCGGCACTCGCAGTACCTACCATAACAATGCTTAGCAGAAGTATTATCGACTGTTTCATATCTGGATAAAATTTATTCCGTGAAATGATTGAAATTTTCCTGGTTAGTTTTCTTTTTCGTGATTTGTAGTGAAATAATAACCTTAAGTCCTCAAAACTCAAATGTTTCCACAAACTTTATGATTGCCGCGAATGGTGATTACTCAGCTAGTTACTATATAATGACACACAAATAAATTTAGGAATCCGGATAATCTGATGAGTAGCGCAGCGCTGGCAAAACACAACATGATCGAGCAACAGATCCGCCCCTGGGAAGTGCTTGACCATCGGGTGTTATCGACCCTGGATCACATCGATCGCATCGACTTTGTCGACGAGGCGTATCGCGGACTGGCCTACGCGGATTGTCAAATTCCCGTTACCGATAGCGTGCGTATGCTGCCGCCAACTGTGGAAGGACGAATGTTGCAGGCGCTGCTGATCGACAAGCAAGATGTGGCGCTCGAAATCGGCTGTGGTTACGGTTACATCAGCGCCTGCCTCGGGCAACTGGCCAGGCAGGTAGACAGTATCGATGGCGATGCGGCTCTGATCGACAAGGCACAACAAAATCTTCAGCATCGGGGAATCACGAACGTCAGTTTTGAACAACTCCATCATACGCAACTGGCGCAGGATAAAAAATACGACGTCATCGCGGTAACCGCTTCGGTTGCCAGCATCCCGGATCATTTAAAACAGGCATTAAATGTCGGTGGACGTTTATTTATTGTCGCCGGCCATTCTCCGGCGATGCAGGCCATGTTGATTACCCGGGATGGCGATTCACAGTGGAGTGCCCAGTCATTGTTTGAAACTGATCTACCCAGGCTCCCCCCGCCCCGATCAGCCGAATTGCCGAGATATTGAGTAATCACCGATGCAGAGTATGACTGCGGTGCAGTTAGCAGCAAATCTTGAGCACACGACCCCGGTATTGATAGATGTCCGCGAGCCCTGGGAATTTGAAATTTGCCATATCGAGCAAAGCATTAATATCCCGATGTCAAAAATACCGACCCAGTTTCAACCGCTTGAGATCACTGCCGATGAAATTATTGTCATCTGTCATCACGGCGTTCGCAGCCGTCAGGTGATCCAGTTTCTGCAGCAACAGGCAGTAGAAAATCTGATCAACCTGGAGGGGGGCGTCGATGCCTGGGCACGCGAAGTGGACCCGGATATGCCCCTGTATTAATGGCTATATATTAATGGCTATTGAGTTTCCCTATAATCCCACCAAATTCAGTTGACGAAGCACCATGATGTTTAGAACAACGATTAAATTTACCCTGACGGCATTATTGCTATTGAGCCAGTTGGCACAGGCACAGGACCTGGTCGAAATATACCGGTTGGCACAGGAAAATGACGCCCAATTGCAAATCGCAGAATCAGATTACCTGGCCGCGGTAGAAGCGGTACCCCTGGCAAGGTCCGGGGATCGACCCCAGGTCTTTCTGAACGCAAACGGTTCACTTGGCGAGTCGGACAATTCGAGAACCGGGAGTAATTCGAAACAGACGATTGGTTACAGCATCAATTTGACGCAATCACTTTATAACACTGAAATCCGTGCTGATATCGACTCGGCTGAAGCCGGCAGCGCAGCTGAACTGGCCCGCCTTCAGGCAGCTCGCCAGGACCTGATACTGCGATCTGCCGAGTTCTATTTCACTATTCTCGCGGCTCAGGATAATGTAGATTTTGCCTATGCCGAGCGTACCGCAATTGCGCGACAGCTAGAGCAGGCGCAAAAACGTTTTGAAGTAGGTTTGATTGCGATTACCGATGTCCATGAAGCGCAGGCCGCCTACGATATCGCAGAAGCGGATGCAATTCTGGCAGAAAACCTGCGTGAAACCGCTTTTCAGGCATTGGTGGTTATTACTGGCGAAGCTAATATCAGCAATCTGGCCAGGTTGGGGAATTCGCTCGTTCTAACCCTCCCCGAACCCGCCGACGCCAGTGCCTGGGTCAAGCTGGCTCTGGAAAACAATCGAGACCTGATCGCGGCTCGCGAAAATCTCAACGTGGCAAGGTATGAAAGGTTGCGTAGCGGTAGCAACCGAAACCCAACCGTTGATTTTACTGCAAGCTATGCAGACCAGGATAGCGATGATGATTTACTGGGCGATTCCCGGCAGGGCGATGTCCGTGTCGGTATTCAGTTGCAAATGCCGCTGTTTACCGGCGGTCGCCTCGACGCTGAACGGGCCAGGGCCGAATCGGAATATCGCTCGGCTCAAAATACGGTATTACTGCAAACTCGACTGGCCTCGCAGGGCTCACGCATAGCCTATCTTAATGTGGTTTCCGGCATCAGCCAGGTCAAGGCACTAAAACAGGCGCTCAACTCCAGCAATGTTGCGCTCGAAGCTACCCAGGCAGGATTCGAAGTGGGTACCCGTACTTCGGTTGATGTTCTCGATTCGCTGCGTGAAACCTATCGATCGAAGCGCGACTATGCCAGCGCCCGTTACGATTACCTGATCAATGCCCTAAAGCTGAAACTGGCTGCGGGAATTCTGATGGAAAATGATCTCATTCAAATCAACCGCTGGCTTGAGCGGTAAGAATTATCCAATCGGACCCTCGATGAGTACCATTTTCTAACCCGGAAAATTCATAAATTATGCACGATCTCGCTTGCCCATTGATTCCACAAGGAATATTTCCTCAGTCGCCCGGAGTCATTGATACGAGACTTCTTCGGAAATTTCCTTGTGAAATCAATGGTCTGTGCGATCTTCGCGCAAATTTATGAAATTTCCGGGCTAAGTTCGATGGGTAAGAAACGATCAGAATTATTCAGGGCCAGCGACTATCTGTGGCCGATTTACTGGCCCATGTGGTGTGTTATAGGGCTGCTGCGCCTGATCTCACTGCTCCCCTACCGCATGGCACTGTCGCTCGGCAGCGGTATTGGTCGAGCACTATACCTGCTCAACCGATTGCGCGGCCGCATCGTCGATATCAATCTGTCCCGTTGCTTTCCAGAATTGAATCAGCAGCAGCGAACCAAGATAAAAATTGACTGTTTCAAAAACATCGGGATTTCAGTCGTCGAAATGGCAATGTGCTGGTGGTGGAGCGAAGAGAAATTTCGCCTGCTTGTCGAGATTGAAGGTCGCCAGCATATCGACGCGGCGCTTGAAAATGGTCAGGGTGTGATACTGCTAACCGGCCATTTTACCAGTCTTGAAATCGGCGCTCGCCTGCTGGCACTGTACATGCCGGTGCAAGTCATGTATCGCACCCAACGCAATGAACTTTTCGACAGCTATTTGTATACCCGCCGTAGTCACTATTTTGTCAACACGATCTCACGTAAAAACACCCGCCAACTGGTCAAGGGCATTAAAAATCTGATACCGACCTGGTATGCACCGGACCAGGATTTCAATCGCGAGCGCAATCTGTTTGCTCCATTCATGGGAATCGCTACCGCTACGCTAAGTGCCAGTTCGCGCCTGGCAAAATCATCAGGAGCTGTAATGCTCCCCTACTACCCTGAACGTAAGCAGGACGGCTCGGGTTATCGACTCAGAATAGGTGCGCCACTGGACAATTTTCCCAGCGACGACGAGCAAGCCGACGCCAGCGCAATCAATCAGTCAATCGAAAACTATATCCGTCAGAATCCCGCCAGTTATGCCTGGATTCATCGACGCTTTCGAACCCGTCCCCCAGGTGAAGCGCCGTTTTACCCATGAAACCGAAGGCCCCCGCTATCGCCTATCGTCTTATGACCTTTCCACTGATCTTTTTCTGGGTAGTGCAGGGGCTGAGACACGGCTTTAAACACGGTTTGCCCGCCTATCTGCGGATGCGAATGCCAATTTTCGGCAGCAACACCGGCGCAGCCAGAATCTGGGTGCACGCATCCTCGGTCGGCGAAGTGCAATCGATTACACCTCTGGTCGAAGCACTTCTCGCCAAACAACATCCGATCCTGTTCACCAGCTTTACTGCAACCGGTTACCGAACTATTGTGCAAAATTTTTCAAACCGGGTGGAGCACGGACTGGTTCCGGTCGATTTCTGGTGGTTTTGCCGAAGTTTTTTCCGTCGCCATAAAATCCGGCTTGGCCTGATCATGGAAACTGAGCTCTGGCCGGAGCTTTTGTATCAGGCCAGCTGCAACTCCATCCCGCTGCTTCAGGTCAACGCCAGGTTATCTAAAAAGTCCTCCGAGCAACCTGCGTATATCCGCCGCTTGTTACTGACCACACTGGGTTATTTTTCAAAAATCCTGACTCGTAGCGAACGCGATCGGGGGCATCTTCTGGCGATGGGTGTGGATCCCGAGATGATTGAGATTATCGGCAATATGAAAGTGCTGCGTGCAGACAGGCAATCGCGCCCTCGATTGCTGCAACCTGATTATCTGCTGCTGGCTTCCAGCCACGAAGGCGAAGAACTGGAATTTTTACAGACGCGGCCGGTGGAATTGAACGACACGCTGATTGTGATCGCACCGCGCCACCCTGAACGCAGCAGTTCTATTCA
>QIJI01000056.1 GCA_003231795.1 Gammaproteobacteria bacterium | reverse complement strand
AAAATTCAAACCGTGGTGGTTTTCTGCCGTGAAACGGTGAATGATTCCAGCGACATCCATGTGCGCGACTTCTGCCCGGCAGTCGGAGTCAACGAATCCGCGGCAGCGGGCACAACCAATGCAGCACTGGCCTGTTACCTGATGCGCCATGGCTTACTGGCACTGGATCAGAATCCGGTTTTGCTGCGCGCTGAACAGGGCGTCGAACTGAATCGACCCAGCTCTATTAAATCGATTATTACGCATGCTGATAGCCGGATCGAACGCTTGCAGGTCGGCGGTGTTGCCACCCGGGTCATGGACGGTCATGTCTATCTCGACATCGCTCAATGAAAGAGTACTCGATTTGTGCAAAACAATATTGATCTGACTCAACTTTATTGTGACGCACTGGTCTGGGACGCGCATGCCGGCGTTTTTCCGAGTGCGGAAGTTGACTTAAATTTGCTCGAATACTGGCGCGATAAAGGCGTCAGCTATCTCAGCATAAACGTCGGTTTCGACGTGATGAGCTGGCACCAGACCCTGGCCACGTTGGCGGCATATCGTCACTGGGTGTTGACTAACCCGGACAGGTTCTCACTGGTCGGACAGATCGCCGATATCGATCAGGCTCGCGCCGAAAACAAGTTCGCACTCAGCTTCGATATTGAAGGCATGAATGCGCTTAACGACGATATCAATATGGTCAGCCTTTACCACGCACTTGGGGTTCGGCAAATGCTGTTCGCCTACAACCTCAATAACGCCGCCGCCGGGGGTTGTCACGATACGGACTGTGGCCTCACTGATTTCGGCCGTGACGTCGTTCGGGAAATGAACCGGGTCGGCATGATCGTCGACTGCTCACACGTCGGCTATCAAACGACCATGGACATTATTGATGAATCCAGTAAAGCGGTTGTGTTTTCACACTCCAATCCGGTGGCTGTCTGGGATCATCAGCGCAATATCAAAGACGAGCAGATTCGCGCTTGCGCCGGGCGCGGCGGCGTTATCGGGTTAAACGGCATGGGTATATTCCTGGGCGATAACGATATCCGCGTCGAAACCATGTTGAAGCACGTACGCTATGTCAGCGACCTGGTTGGCACCGAACATATCGGAATCGGTTTTGACTATTCCCCGGATATCGATGTCGACATCGGCGTCATACTGCGCAGCCGCCCAGACTTCTGGCCTGCCGGTCAGCAATACGATACCAAAGCAATCAAACACGCGGGCCCCGCGGAGTTACCCGGACTTATCGACGCACTGTCAGATTCAGGTTTCGACGAAACGGATATTCGCGGATTTCTGGGCGAAAATTTCAAACGCGTTGCCGCCGGAGCCTGGCAGCCCTAAACTTCTGCTTATGACAATCGATCAACATAAATCCGACCTCATCGCCTGGCTAGACCAACGCTTCGGCGACCTGTCCGACTGGCACCAGCAGATTTTCGATTACGGCGAAACCGCTTGGCGTGAGTATCGCTCCAGCGCGTGGTATGTCGAGTGTCTGCGTGCGCAAGGTTTTGAAGTCGAGTCGGGCAGCGCCGGTATGCCGACGGCCTTTTGTGCCGAATGGCGCAATGGCGACGGCCCGACAATAGGCGGATACGCCGAGTACGATGCGGTACCCGGAAACTGCCAGGCCGCAGATACCATGCAACGACCGCGTGATGGTCTTAGTGTCCATGCCGGAGGGCATACCGACCCACATTCGGCGCTTGGCATCAGTTCGTTAGGCGGATTTCTCGCAGCCAAAGCGATGATGGAACGGCATGACATCAAGGGCAGGTTAAAATTTTTGGGTGAACCAGCGGAAAAGGTTCGCGGCTCCAAACCGCTTCACGCTGCCGCTGGTTACTACGATGACCTCGACGCCGCGATCAGCTTTCACCCTTTTTACATGCTGCCCCTATGCAATACCACGCGCTGGAATACGCACTGCGGCGTGGCCTACGCCATGATTTACAGTTTCGAGTGCGGGTCCCCCGAGACCTGGCTGACACAGGCTAATAGAAATGACAGCCCGATTGCCGCGTCGCACGCATCGGCCCGCGCGCCAGGCGCAAATGACGCATTAATACAGATGTACCTGACTTCAAAGTCGTTAAAAGAGCATATGGTGGCTGCAGGCTGTGGCTGGTCAATGAACGAATGTATCCTGACCGCAGGCCAGGCTACCGCTGATAATTTACCCGCACAGATTGCGCAGATTCAATACATCCTGCGCGTACCCACTATCGAAATGGCCGAACGCATCAGCGCGTTACTGGACACCAATGCGCGCGCTGCGGCCGACATCAGCCATTGCAGTTGGCGTCGTGACTGGGTCAGCAAATCACGCCACGGTCTCGCCAACCATGTACTTGCACAAGTGACCTACAACAATCTGCAGGCGGTTGGAGCACCACAATTCAACTCCGGCGGCGCGCGCGATAAGGCGCGCGAAATCCAGAAATCCCTCGGACTCGAACCGATGGACCAACCTTTTTTGGCCGAAACCGAACAACTAATTTCACCGCAGCAGGCCGAAAAAGAATTGCGCCGCGAATTGCCCGAATGGCAGCAACATTTCACTTCCGACGATTACACCGAATACTGCTGGCATGCGCCGACCGTCAGGTTGTATATTGCGCGTCCGGCATTAGCCTCGCCGCAAGCAGGATACCAATATCCCGCCTGGGTCATGAACGCGCTCGGTGGAATTCGTGAAACCATCGATCCGATGATCGATTGTGCGGCCAAGACAATCGGCTGCACCATTATTGATTTACTGGTAGATGACAAAATGCTGGCCGCAGCACAGCAGGAATTCGTTCAGCGCAGCGGAGGGGGAATCGGTGGCAAGAACTGGCAAGCTCCATTGTGTGACTATGACGCGCCGATCAATTTCCGCTGGCCCGAATATGTCACCACCGAGCGCGGTCATTCCTGGTGGATTCCCTAAAAATCCGTTAAAGGAATCCACGTCCCTATGAATTCCCACTTACAATATGCTGCAACAGGTTCCTAACATCTGTGACGCTCGTCACTCAGGCTTTTGCAGTGATACGGATCGAATTGTCCTGGGATGCCTCGATCCACTTGTAACAGACGGGCGATTCGATCATTACGTGATATAGTGCGCGCCAATATTGACTGCTCCAACATTATGCACCTTTAATGCCGTTGCGATTAACCGTTGCAGCCAACCCCGCGTAAATTAGATTTCAGAAAACCTCTCGATGCCAGTGGATAAAACCTCAAAGCTCCATATGATCGCTCCGCGCTACTGGCCGACCTGGTTTTATATCGGCGTGCTTTATTTAATCTCCCGCTTGCCGCGAAGGCTGCAATTCGTGCTCGGGCGAATGCTGGGGCAATTTTTACGTAGCAATAAACGCCTGCAACATATCGCGCGCACCAATATCACGCGATGTCTGCCTGAGCTTGACACTGAGCAAACCGAGTCGCTAATTCGCAAATACTTCGACAATCAGGGCATCGACCTAATTGAGTCGTTAAATATCTGGACCGGTAACGGCCTTAAACTTGCTGCTGATCATCAGGTCGAGGGCCTCGAACATGTTAAAGCCGCGCTACAGCAGGACACCGGAATCATTCTGCTCGGCAGCCATTTCGGTAATGTCGATATGGGCGGTATGCTGCTGGTATGTTGCGGAAGAAACCAAAATCTATTCGATTTCAGCGCCACTTACCGCGAACAGAAAAATCCGGTGTTCAACTGGCTCATGAAGAGCGGACGCGAAAGGTATATCAAGCAGGCGATCCCGGCTACTGAATTACGCCCCATCGTGCGCGAGTTGAAGAACAAAAATATCGTCTGGTTTGCCCCGGACATGGATGTTGGCGGTAAAAACTCTACTTTCGCGCCGTTTATGGGAATCCAGGCATCAACTACCACAGCGATAAGCCGGTTATCTAAAATGGCCAATGCGATTGTGATTCCCTATGCCAACTATCGTGCCGAAGATCGATTTGAATACAAGTTGAAGTTCTTCCCGCCCCTGGCTGATTTTCCATCCGACGATGTCGTGGCTGATACCACCCGAATAAATCAGTTTATTGAAGAACTCGTGCGCGAAAAGCCACAATCCTATCTGTGGATACTGCGTCGATTTAAAACCCGTCCTCCGGGCGAAGCTTCGTTTTATTAGCCCGTGAACGTCTGATGTCCAGGAAAAAGATTTTTCAAAGCCTGATGTTTCCCGTTATTCGCCTGTGGGCGGCAAGCTGGCGATACAGTGGGAGTCTGCCAACTGAAAGCCCCTGCATCATGCTGATGTGGCACGAAGAATTGTTCCCGGTCTTGAAAGCGGGCTCTGGACAAAACTGGATCGGCATCATCAGCCCGAGTCGCGATGGTAATTTTCTCGAACGCCTGATTGCGCGCTGGGGTTATGGCGCTATTCGGGGCTCAGCATCGACGCATGACAAAGCGGTCAAGGTTTTACGCGATACCATCAAACTCGCCAGGAACAATAAGCTGTGCATCGGTATTGACGGTCCGCGCGGACCCCGAAGGCAAGTTAAAATTGGTATGTTGATGGCGGCGCAAAAAGCAGCCGTGCCCCTGTACCTGATCAGAATCCGGGCCAATGGAATTCGCTTTGAAAAATCCTGGGACAAAACGCTGCTACCCTACCCCTTTGCGAAAATCACCGTACTCACGTCCGACCCGATACATATTGCTAAAAACACAAGCCGCGATGAACTCGAAGCGTTTAGTCAGGAACTGAACAACAGACTCAATCAGCTTGGCGGTGACCAAGCCTGAGCGCCTGAGACAACCAGGGAAGCACTGCAATCTATATTAGCTAGTCGAAGTTGCGGCTCTACTCGGCAAAAAATCCGGCAATCGATCGGATTAATCCATCTTCCAAAGCTGCCTGGGCTTCGTCAAACTCGAGATTCACCTGGTTGGCGGTACTGACGATGCGAGTGTGATAGATTTTCCATTCCACGCTGGACAGGCTCGAACTTTGCGAAATTGATGTATTACTACCTTGTGTTGATTCTTCGCTTTGCTGCTGGGTTACGACCTCGTTGTTTCTCGGTCGTTCGCGCAATTGTAAATCGGTGACCATGGTATATAGCGTATCGTCAACGAGTGCATCAGCAATGATCCCCACCAGCGCACCGATCACAATTCCTTTGCCCGTATCTGAGCTGCCCGAGACAGCATTGCCAAGCGCTGCACCGGTAAAACCTGCTTCGAGGTAACTGTCCGAAGCTTGCTGATTGTCCTTGCCCACTTTCAGGATATTGGCCTGTAACATGAAATAGGCCTCATCGGGATCCTGGGTGATTTGATAGCCGCTGTTTGAAAGCCGTTCCACTATTCTGGGTTTAATTTCCAGATCCCGGTCTGAAGTATTACGCACTGAAACAAAAATAATTCGCTTGGAAGGCGCGACAGGCTCGAGAAAAACTGATTCGCTGGCACGTGTTTGAACATCGAGATCGCTTTTTTCGATGCTGGTATTTATAGCGGCACAACCCGTTATCGTTAAAATTAACGCAACCGTAACGGTGCATCGCCAGGATAATTTCGAAATGAGCGGCAACATAGTTGATTTCCCCATAAGAAGAATTAATAAGTGTATCCGCCGATAACTGAATACCGGCTTAACCTGGCATTTTAGACCCTAAAGTTCGAACTTTGTTTTTAAAGATCGACGTAAATCTTTCACAATCACTGATGTCATTGCCAGCACTGAGTTTACACACATTCCGAGAACTGCAAGGCTCCTGGTATTTCCATAAAAACAACAAAACCCCAAAGCTCTCTGAAGGCGAGATAGGAATCATCAAAGGTCGCGGTGGCCGGGGCTAGTTGAGATCAACGGAAAGTACGTATTCGAAATATCGGTTACCGACGTCTCCTCGTGTAACATGGGTTACCCTGGCTGCAGTTACCGAATGACGCGATTTGTGAGAATATAGTCGTCTATGGAAACATTCATTCAAGCGCTACCCAAGATCGAGCTCCATCTCCATATTGAAGGCAGTCTGGAACCCGAGCAGATGTTCGAACTGGCCCATCGCAATCAGGTCAGCATTCCATTCCGCTCGGCTGATGAAGTACGTGCTGCCTACAAATTTGGTGATCTGCAATCCTT
>QIJI01000448.1 GCA_003231795.1 Gammaproteobacteria bacterium | reverse complement strand
CCCATCCCGCACATCACTTCGTCGAGAATAAGCAGAACACCGTATTGGTTGCATATTTCACGGATACGTTTGAAATACCCTTCGACCGGCGGCACCGCACCCAGCGTGGCTCCGACCACGGGTTCGGCGACAAAGGCCATGACATTTTCTTCGCCGAGACGTTTGATTTCAGTTTCGAGTTCGTTCGCAACCCTTTGTCCGTAGTCGAATTCAGATTCACCTTTTTCCATACCGCGGTAGGCGTAACAGGGTGAGATATGTGAAGTTTCAATCATCAGTGGTGAAAAGGGTTCACGCCGCCACTGGTTACCCCCGGTTGCGAGCGCGCCAAGGGTATTGCCATGATAGGACTGTTGCCGCGCGATTACCCGATGACGACTGGGCTGGCCGATTTCGATGTAATACTGGCGCGCCAGTTTGAGCGCGGCCTCGACCGCTTCCGATCCACCGGAGACAAAATAAACCCGGTCCAGCGGACGCGGCGCCTGGCTGATCAATAATTCGGCCAGCGCCTCGGCAGGGACACTACTGAAAAATCCGGTATGCGCAAACTCAAGCCGATCGAGCTGCGTTTTGATTGCCTCGATAATCCTGACATCACCATGACCGAGGCAGGACACCGCAGCACCACCGGAGGCGTCGAGATAATGTTTACCTTTGGCATCGATCAGATAAACGCCGTCGCCCTGAACCGCGAGCGGTTGCCTGGTTTTACAATTTCGAGGAAAAACGTTGCTCATGGTGACTCAATTCCGGGGCGCATTCGAACGCCTTCTGGGCCGTAAACGGGATTTAATGAAATGGTTCCCGCATTTTGACGGTGTACTATATCGACGTCAACTCGTAGGCCGTCAGAATTGCCCGCGGGGGGTAACTTGCAAAATGTTATGGCGGCCGGTTTCCTGTTCCAGTGCGCTATAAAGCGAAATCGAATATCGAGTCAGATCGGCTAGATTCTTGCTGGGGTAATTCGCCAGGTATCTCTATCTAAAATTTACCGGTACTGTTACAGGATCTGGCTCAAAAATTCCTGGGTGCGTGGATCCTTTGCTTCATCGAAGAAGGTCGACGGTGTGCCATGCTCGACGATGACGCCTCGATCGGTGAAATAGATGTGATTCGCAACTTCGCGCGCGAAACCCATCTCATGGGTGACCAGAATACAGGTCATGCCTTCCTCGGCCAGATCCTGGATGGTGGTCAGCACCTCTTTCACTGTTTCCGGATCGAGTGCCGCAGTTACCTCGTCGAATAACATCACGTCCGGCGTCATCGCGAGTGAGCGGGCGATGGCGACTCGCTGTTGCTGACCGCCGGAAAGCTCACCCGGGTAACTGTTTTCTTTGCCTTCAAGACGTACCTTCTTGACCAGTTCTCGGGCGAGTGCCTCGACTTCATTCTTCTCTTTCTTCAGGACGTGCATCGGCGCCATCATGATATTCTGGATCGCTGTTTTGTGCGGGAACAGGTTGTATTGCTGGAATACCATGCCGACCTTCTTGCGAAGTTCCAGCTTGTTCAAGTCGGGATCGTTAACCTCCAGGCCCTCGACCAGGATCGAACCCTGCTGAATGTCATTCAACGCGTTAACGCAACGGATCAGGGTTGACTTGCCGGAACCGGACGGTCCGATAATGCAGATGCATTCACCCTTCATGATATCCATCGAAATGCCCTTCAGAACTTCTAATTCGCCGAATGACTTATGCACATCCTTGATCGAGACCATGGGCTGGTCAGGTGTCCAACCGGTGCCGCCGTTACTATCAGTGTCTGACATGGTTTTCTGCCTCAGGTTTTAATCGAAAATTTCTGTTCGAGTTTGATTGACCAGCGCGCAATCGGATAGGTGTAAATAAAAAATATGACGAGCAGGAAGGCATAGAAAACAGGGATCAGTTCCGGCCGATCACCCTCGGCATTCAGGGCCTGGGCGGTGAAGCTTACGGACTCTTCGACGCCCATGATCGAAGAGATCGGGGTGGCCATCGCGAGGATGCAATACCAGTTGATCCAGGGCGGAATCATGCGTTTTACACATTGCGGAAGTATGATCATCCACAGGGTTTGACGCCGCGTGAAAGCGAGGCTCTCGGCCGATTCCCACTGGCCTGACGGTAACGAGATGACGGCGCCGCGCACAACTTCCGAGATATTTGCCATGACCGGCAGCGAAAATCCGATCACTGCTTTCATCCAGTCGGGTACCGGGATGACAACAAAACCGAGATCGATCTCGAACGGGAACATCAACATGATCGTGAACAGCAGCACCAGCCAGGGCGAATTGCGGAAGAACTGGGTGACAAACCACGATCCCCGGCGCACCGGCAGCAACAGGGATATCTGCATTAGGCCGAGCGCGGCGCCGGCGACGGTGCCGATCAGCATCGCAAAAAAACTGATGATCAGGTTGAGGGCGAAGCCGGTTAGCTGACCCTCGGGTCCCCATAGTATAAACGGTGCCCATTTGAATATCGCCTCCATGGGGCTGATCAGTCCATCCGGGGTGGCGGCCTGGGCGGTGGCGATGGTGACGGCGAAAAGTACCAGCGCCCAGAGGGCGTGGCGTGGCTGCATGTTGAGCCGATAAGTGCCTTCGCGGCGCTCGATCAGTGCTGCCTGCCGGGAGTGTTTGACCATCGGTAGCAGCACCGCCATATCGGTTTTTTTTGCTGGCTCGGGAAAGTGTTCGGGCAGGCCAGACCGGCCTTTAGGGGTATGCATCAGCCGTACCCCGGAATTTTCATCTTGATTTCCCACTTGTGCATGCCGTAGACCAGGATCGCGACCAGGCCAACGTAAAAGAAGAACAGAAAAAGCATCATCTCCGGAACGTTGACATTATCCGACCAGATCTGGTTGGCCGTGTACATCATTTCCGGTACGGCGATGCCGTAGGCCAGCGTTGTCGTCTTCAGCAGGTTGACCAGGTTGTTGTTCAGTGCCGGCAGGCACACCCGGAACGCCAGCGGGAAAATAACATGCACGTAGGACATAAGCCGCGAGTAGCCTAGTGCCTCAGCCGCCTCGCAGGTTGATTCCGGGACCGCTTCGATACCGGAGCGGAAGATTTCCACATTGAAGGAGCCGGCGAAAAAGCCCAGTGATATTACCGCCCAGCCGAAGCTGTCGATGTACCCCGCCTGGTAACCACCGGCATCGTAGGTCGGAAGCAGGTTACCGATTACAAAATAGAAAAACAGGATCTGGACGAACGGCGGCGTATTGCGAAAAACCTGGATATACCCGGCTATCACGTTACGCACAATTTTGGAGTTAGCACCCTGTGCCCAGGCGCCGACGAAACCAACTACGAGGCTAAAGATCAGGCTCGCGACAATCAGTTTGATCGATACCCACATGCCTTCCAGAACCCGGTCGTATTCATATTGTTCGTAAAGAAATACGAAATTCCAGCCGGTGTTATCGTACATTTCGCGAAAATAGTCTGCGAAAAATTCCACGGGTTCTCCCCCAATCCGAGGTTATCGAGAGGCGTATCTACAATCCTGCAGGGGCAGCGAGTAGCAACTGCCCCTGCAGCGGGTTAGTTGGCCCGGGTTAGTTGGCCCGGGTTAGTTGGCCCGGGTTAGTTGGCTATATAGGGCGCGAACCTTTTGTTCATATCCATCACGAACTGACTGGATTGAATACCCCATTTTTTCTCCAGTTCGACTAATCGACCCGAGCTGTGCCAGTTGTAAGTCATACCGGACATGAAGTTGCCCCAGATGCCATGCAACTCCTCCAATGGAACGGCGAGCGCCCAGGGGTTATCGTCTTCGGTTGCCATCGGCATTTCGTAATCGTCGTACTGACCGGACGCGAGATCGGCCATGATCGAACTATCGTCATAAACCCAGGCAACGCACTTGCTGTCACGTAACGCTTGTTTGGCTTCGGCGTTGCCGACGAAGGCGATGATCTTGGCGCCGTACTTTTGTGAGACCTGCTTGTTGTAGAAGGCACCCTGCTTGCCGCAGACGGGCTTGCCCTTAAGATCCGCCCAGCTACTTACCATGCCCTTCTTGGCGAGTACGTTGGTGCCCGAGGTATAGTAGTTGGGTTGTGGAATTCCGACCACTTTACGGCGGTTGGCCTTGTCGGACATGGTCGCGATCATCAGGTCAATCTTGCCCTGTTCCAGGAATTGCATGCGGTTAGATGACTGTACCGGTACCAGTTCGAGTTTGACCCCGAGTGCGTCAGCAACGTCCTGGGCCATGTCGATTTCCATGCCGATTAGTTTACCGCTGGAATCACGGTATCCCCAGGGTTTGTAATCGGCCTTGACGCCGACCACCAGCACACCACGTTTGAGAACCTTCATGAAACGGTCATTGGTTGCGGGATCGGCGTTTACCTGGGTTGTGACCAATGCGAAACTGGCCAGAATGGTAGCGCAAAGCGCTCTTTGTATTAGTGCCTTGATCATTTGTATGCTCCTCAGTGTATGTCGAAAGTCGACTTCTTTAAGTTCTAATATCCAGTGTATTGAACCTGGCTCTTCTTACATTTTTTATCAGGCTAACCGAATCTACGGATTGCCTGTCTGGTTGTCAAGGTGGGTCCCCTGGCTTGTGTTTTTATTGGTCTCAGCGGGCTTTAAAAAATCCAGAGGGGGTTAAACCCAGGTGGCTAATCAATAGCCCGCAGTTATTTCCTTCCATGGTGTCCGTCATAAGTTGTCACAAAATCCCTGATTTCGGTGATTGTAACGCGCCGGTGAACCGGGCGCTTATGCAATGGCGGTAAACTTTCCGGCTTCCCAGTCGTAGGCACTTAGTTCGGGCGCTGCGATATCGACATACCAGCCGTGCAATTGTAATTCGCCGGCATCGATACCTTCTCGAACCCAGGGAAAGGTGGTCAGGTTCTCAAGCGATACCAGAACCGCATTTTGCTCACAGGCCCGGGTACGGGCTTCGTCACTGGCATTCGACATGGTCGCACGCACTCGTCGGTGAGCAGCATCCAACATAGAAACCCAGGCGGGCACATATTTGAAAGCGCTGTCGTAGGGTTCGGGTTCCATCATCAATTTGATACCACCGCAATGGGCGTGGCCGAGCACGATGATGTGTTTAACCCCGAGCCCCAGAACCGCGAATTCGAGTGCCGCGCTGGTACCGTGATAGGTGCCTTCTTCTTCCATTGGCGGTACCAGATTGGCAACGTTGCGAATCATGAATAAATCACCGGGATCCGCCTGAAACAGGATGGCCGGGTCAACGCGCGAGTCCGAACAGGCGACAACGGCGACTTCGGGGTGTTGTCCGCGTGACACCAGGTCTTCGATTAAAGCGCGCTTCTTTTCGTATTTATTGTCGCGATAGTGATGATAGCCCTGTAGTAGTTTTTCTACGCCACTTGTCATTGTTGTTCACCCATAGTGATTGCTGTTTTCGCCTAAAACGATAGCGGTAGTTTACTGGTGCGTCCACCGTCGATGACGATAGTTTGCCCGGTTATGAAAGTTGAATCATCGCTGGCCAGGTAAACGGCCAGCTTACCTACATCCTGTGGCTCGCCGATGCGACCGATGGGATGCATTTTGTACAGACCTTCCCAGGCTGACTGCGGGTCCTGTTGTGCATTGATATAGTCGTCGCTCAGATCGGATCGAATCCAGCCGGGTGCAATGGCATTAACCCGGATATTGTCTTTGCCCAGATCGACCGCCATGGCCCGGGTCAATGCGTGTACACCGCCTTTGCTGGCGCAATAAGCGGCATGCTCCGGGTTGGAAGCAAGCCCTTCGATGGAGCCAATATTGATGATACTGCCACTTTTTGCAGCGCGTAGTAACGGCAATAGCTGTTTGCTCAGGAAGACCGGCGCTGTCAAATTGACTGCCATCATGCGATTCCATTCGTCCAGCCGCATATCGTCGAGGGTTTTTTCGAACATAAATCCGGCGTTGTTGATTAACGCATCTACCTTACCGAATAACTGTTGCGCCGAGTTCGCGATAGCTTCAAAGCTGTCCGCTAACGCCAGATCCGCTTCGACCCAGTGTACCCGGTCGTGATTGTCAAGTTCTGCGGGAAGCGAACTACGTTGTGCAATCAGAATTGAAGCCCCTGCCTCCAGCATAGACTGACTGATTCCAAGGCCGATACCCTG
>QIJI01000001.1 GCA_003231795.1 Gammaproteobacteria bacterium | reverse complement strand
GAAGGTGCGTATCGCGTCCCTGCATTTGTGCGCTGGCCTGGAGTGATCGAACCGGGCTCAGTGTCCAACGACATCGTTTCGCACCTGGACTGGATGCCAACATTTCTGGCTGCAGCCGGGGACCCGGATGTTAAAGAGAAGTTACTAAAAGGATTTAAAGCCGGGCGGGATGGCCGCACCAAATACAAGGTACATCTGGATGGCTACAATCTGTTACCCGCTCTAAATGGCAAAGCAGAGCACCCTCGCAAGGAGTTTTTCTACTTTTCGGATGATGGCGATCTGACCGGTTTGCGCTACGACAACTGGAAAATTGTGTTTGCGCAGCAGCGTTCGACAGGCACACTCGATATCTGGAGCGAACCTTATACCTTTACGCGCATACCGTGGCTGTTTAACTTGCGCACCGACCCTTACGAACGTGCAACGATTACGTCGAATACCTACTGGGATTGGTACATTGACCGTGTGTTCCTGCTTATTCCTGCGCAGGCCTATGTCGCCCAATACCTGGCGACTTTCAAGGATTATCCGCCACGACAGAAAGCAGCGACCTTCACCATCGATCGGGCCCTGGAGAACCTGACGCCACCAGGTCAGTAGGTGGTCAAGTTCAATATCCACCTTACAGGCTGGTACCGACCCTGGCCGCTTGCAAGCCTGTTACTGGTTTTGGCACTAAGTGCATGTGCTGAGCCGGATGTGCCGAATCAGGCGGCATCCATGGAGAGCGGCGTTGCAGGTTCGTTGCCCTCCTGGAACCCGGGAGCAACCCGCCAGGCGATAGAAAATTTCATTGCGAGAGTCACATCTCCCGACAGTACGGAATATGTACCCGAACCGGAGCGTATCGCCGTTTTCGACAACGATGGTACGCTCTGGTCGGAACAACCGGCCTATTTTCAACTGTTATTCGCCATGGATCGAATCCGGGCAATGGCGCCCGATCATCCTGAATGGCAAAACCAGCAGCCGTTTCAGGCTGTTCTTGAAGGCGATCTCGAGGCCGTGATCGCGTCCGGAGAAGCCGGCTTAATTGAGCTTGTAATGACCACGCACGCGGGCATGACAACGACAGAGTTCGAAGACATCGTTGCCGGGTGGTTGGTCACAGCAAGACACCCTCAGCTGAATCGCCCGTACACCGATCTGGTGTACCAGCCGATGCTGGAACTACTCGAATATCTTCGTGCTAACGGTTTCAAAACTTTCATCGTCTCTGGTGGCGGTATCGAATTCATGCGGCCCTGGGTTGAAGAGGTGTATGGTATCCCGCCAGAGCAGGTGATCGGCAGCAGCATTAAGGTGGCCTTCGAAATCCGCGACGGCGAACCGGTATTGATCAGATTACCGGAAATCGACTTCATCGATGACAAGGAAGGTAAACCGGTGGGCATTCACAAGTTCATCGGACGGCGACCCATCGCCGCATTTGGCAACTCGGACGGTGATCTGCAAATGCTGCAATGGACGGCGGGAGCCCCTGGCGCCAGCCTGATAGTACTTGTCCACCATACCGATGCGGAACGCGAGTGGGCTTACGATCGGAATTCACACATCGGGCAGTTGGATTCAGCGCTCGTTGAAGCCGGTGAAAAAAACTGGGTGGTTGTGGATATGATGCGTGACTGGGACACTATTTATCCTGCTCCAGTGCAATAAGTAATATTCTCCGCATATTTTACTGAATGAATCACCGTAATTTTTGGCGCGAAAGCGACTGCCTGTAACCATTAGTAGTATTATGCCGATCTTGTTTTAATTTTAGGTACCGTTATGCAGCCTGTCCGTTTCACTCATTTGATTCGTGTAATCACGCTGATATTGATTGGCTACACCGTAAGCGGATGTTCGTCTAATAATATTCGCTCAGACTACGATCATGATACGGATTTCGGCACATACCAGACGTATCACTTCATCAAGGACGCAGGCGCAAACTCCGCGGGTTACCAAAGCCTGTTTGCCCAGTACATGGTTGCAGCGATAACGATTGAAATGGATAAACGTGGCTATGTGAAGTCAGATAACCCTGATCTGCTGGTTAATTTCAACGCCAATCTGCAGGATAAAACCAAGGTAACGCAAACATCGACTTCACCAACTCCGTACTATGGATATCGCCGCGGTTACTATGACCCATGGGGCGGTTATGGCTACGGCACGCAAACACAGGTTACACAGTACACGGAAGGCACCTACAATATCGATCTGATTGACGCTCGCAAGAAACAACTGGTCTGGGAGGCTGTCGGGATTGGCCGTGTCACCGAGAAAAAGCTGAAAAATCTCAAACGCAGTGTAAATGAAGGGGTGCCGAAATTCTTTGCCTTCTATCCTTTCGTTGCCGGCAATCCTGTTCCTGCTCAGAAAAAGTGAACTCAGTTCTTCATTTCGAACATGGACAAGCAGGAGTACTCTTTGAGTTGGTCCTCAAGGTGAGTCACCTTCGTCAATTTCGATAGCTGCCTGGTAGATTCTTCCGGATTGTCATTCATGTAATGGTACAAAGCGCTGGTGATAGCCTTGTTATAGTTAACCAGCACCTTGAACGATCCTCTTCTTATTGAGTAGGCGTAGTACTGGAGATTGTGCTGCAACTGGAATAAATCACCCTTGCTGCGCAGGAACATTTCATTGATCATACCGAGAAGTTGCTCAGTGTCGGTTGCTTTTCCCTGAACATCAGCTCTTTTGACCAATGCTTCTTTGTAGAGCAGATACTCTTCCTCACTGAATTCACTGCGCAACTGCTCCAGCAGTCGCAGATTTCCGGTAAACGAGAAGATGTCAATATCCGTCACAGCGTTTGGCATGATTCTGACCTTCAAGAGAGCAATGATTGACTTGTTGTACTCTTCCCCCAGGTAATAGTAATACGCCATCTTGATGCGACTGGCGAGTACAGCGGAACGGACTCTCCTGGTCAACTCAAGCCGAATATCTTTTCCGGAGTCCAGGTCTTTTCCTGCAACGTACTTCCACTTCAGGAAGATAAACAATTTTGGTATGAAGTGAAGGTCGTACTTGATTCCAGCACGCTCGAGTCTTGCAACGATCGCCTGTTTTTTACTTCTTTTTACCGGGAAGTTGGACAGAACCAGTAAGTCGTAGTCGCTGTCTGCGGTCTGTTCGTTGTAATAGTACGAGCCTACCAATACGATCCTGGCACTCGGGAGACTTGCCTTGATCGCCGACCTTATGCGATCGATGGAATGATGGCTCATGGTATAGTCTTTCCTCTGTCTGATTTTCAACTTTATGTCATACCATAGTTACACTCAACTTGAGAAACTGATTGGGTGCGAGCGCCTGGCGCGCAAAATAACCGGAGAAACCATCGTGGTGATGGGTTTTCAGCGGAGCGGAACGAGCCTGCTTACAAATCTTGTCCATTCATGCGGCGTATCTCTTGGGAAAGACAAAGACTTCAGGCCACCGTTGATTTCAAATCCATATGGCTTCTTCGAGCATAAGCAAATTTTTCGCCTTAGCTGGAAGTATCTCAGACAAGCTGATTTCCAGGATGGCAGAACCAAGGACATATGCTTTACACCAATGACAGTCAGGAGAAAAATTGCAAGACTGGCAACGATCAGAAAAATGCATGTCACACTGAACCGCCTGAGTTCAAAAGAAGAAAAATGGGGGATGAAGTTATTTCCTCTTTTTTACTATTTTTGGAAAGACTACCTTCCGAAACACAAAATAGTTGCTATTTTTCGGGATCCTTATGCAACGACCCACTCATATCTCGAAGTTTTCTGGCCGGCAAGGTTCACGTATGAACACGGATTAAAGCAGTGGCTTCAGGCGCAAAAGGACATGCTTTATCATATTTCTCAAACTGATAGTCTCCTGATCAGATACGAAGACTTGATCGATGGGTCAAAAAACGACCAGATACTACAGTCACTGGTAGATTTTGTCGGTGACGGAAATGCAGCCAAGGCTAAAGCGCTTATAGATCCGGCACTGAACAGATCGATAAAGAAAATAGCCAATATGCCGCATATCTATCCAATGAGTGATGAAATCAGTCATATGGTGCGAGTTCTGGATGATCTCAAATTGAAAAGTGACCGCCCGTAATGCCTTCGTAAGCTGCGCTTTACCACGATCGCGCGGCGCGCAAACACAAGGCTACTCCCGTATTCCTATTCCCCGGTTAATCAGGATCATGCTGGTGCTGAATAACGCGACGATAAATAACAGCGTAATTCCATACGCTGCACGGATGTCGATATCCGATATTCCGAGCATGCCGTAACGAAACGCGTTGACCATGTACAAAATCGGGTTGAACAACGAAACCTTTTGCGCGAACTCTGGCAACAATGTGATGGAATAAAAAATACCACCGAGATAGGTCAATGGTGCCAGTACAAATGCCGGAATGATTGTTACATCATCAAACTTTCGCGCAAATATCGCATTAATCAGGCCGGCCAGCGCAAATACGGTCGCGGTCAGCAGCACCATGCTGATGGTGATGAAAATATTGGCAATATGCAGTTCAGTAAAAAATAGCGCAATCATTGTAACGATCGTGCCAACAATTAGTCCGCGCAGCACGCCACCGGCAACATAGCCGAGAATAATCGCGTAGGTCGGCATCGGTGACACCAGCATTTCCTCGAGGTGTTTTTGAAACTTGGCGCCGAAAAATGATGAAACGACATTGCCATAAGAATTCTGGATCACCGACATCATGATCAGGCCCGGGGCGATGTACTGCATGTAATCAAAACCGTCCATCTGCCCGATGCGCCTGCCGATCAGATTACCGAAGATAATGAAATACAGAGACATCGTGATGATCGGCGGTACGATGGTCTGCACCCAGATACGAATAACCCGGCTCATTTCCTTACGCACCAGGGTCTGAAATGTCACCAGTTGCCGTGTAATTTTCATGCTTCGGTTCCTGGCTGGTCCGCTGTCTCTGGCGGGACGCCCGGATCGCTGCGATCGGTTAAATTAAAAAATAACTCCTCGAGACGGTTCGTCTTGTTGCGCATGCTGATAACCTGAATCCCTGCATCGCTGAGTTCTGCGAATACATTGTTCAGGTCATGATCGCGCTGCACGACAATCTCGAGTTCAAAATCCTTGAGCTGATGAACCAGGCAGCCGTCAAGCGTCGGAACTTCTGTGACCCGGTCACGAGTATTGATGATGAAATTCTGTTGCTTGAGCGTGCGCAGAAAATCATCCATCGGATGATTCTGAATAACCTCCCCGTCATCGATAATCGCGACATGACGGCACAGGTTCTCGGCTTCCTCTAGATAATGCGTGGTAAGAATAATCGTGGTGCCCGATTCATTGAGGTCTCGCAAGAAGCGCCACATCGTACGTCGAATCTCGATATCGACGCCCGCTGTCGGCTCATCAAGAATCAGCAGTTTTGGCGAATGCACAAGTGCGCGTGCAATCATCAAACGGCGTTTCATTCCACCGGACAGGTTGCGAGCAATGTCATTTCGCCGGTCCCACAGTTTTAACTGTTCAAGCACCTGCTGTGCGCGGGGTTTGGCCTCACGGACCGTCATACCGTAAAAACCGGCCTGATTAATGACGATATTCGAAACCCGGTCGAATGTGTTCAGGTTAATTTCCTGCGGCACGACGCCGATACAGGCCTTCGCAGCATTCAGGTCAGTGTCGATGTCATGGCCAAATACACGCACGTTACCGGCGGTCTTCGTCACCAGCGAGGTGATAATCCCGATCATCGTCGTCTTACCGGCGCCGTTCGGCCCCAGCAGAGCAAAAAAATCGCCCTCGGCGACATCGAGATCGATGCCCTTGAGTGCCTCGATACCGTTGGCATACACCTTGACCAGATTTTTTATAGACAGCGCGACCATGGCCGCGCATTGTGCATCGGGCCACCACGCAATCCAACCGGTTTCGCAATTATTTACCGCACCGAGCACTCTTCGGCTAGCAATAGGGGAATAACCGTCAGCCGCGACAAGGCCTGGAAATCTTCGTTGCCGCTACGGGCACTGCGAATCAGATCCATCCAGAACGACGGGTGTCCGGTAAATCGCGCACGCAGATGGTCGACACCAAGATCAGCTGATGAACGAATGCGCATAAAATTAAACTCTGCCAGTGGCGCGAATCCACTTTCTGCTGTTCC
>QIJI01000436.1 GCA_003231795.1 Gammaproteobacteria bacterium | reverse complement strand
AGGCTTTGCTGCTGGCAGAAGCAGGGGTGGATTTGATCGCGCTCGAAATGTGTGAAGAGATCGAATTTTCGCTGGCTGCTACTGAGGCGGCGCTCGAAACAGGATTGCCGGTATGGCTCGGAATGAGTGCCAAAACCCACGAAGGTTGCCAGTCGCTATCGGTTTTTGATTCAGCGGAACTCGATTTTCTGAGTCTGGTCGAGCGCATGACACAACTGCCGGTAGCGATGATTAATATTATGCATACCCCGATTGCAGACATTGATGAGTCGCTGGATATTGTCCAAACCTACTGGGATGGGCCCATCGGTATTTATCCGGAATCGGGGCATTTCACCATGCCAAACTGGCAATTTGTCGACATCATCGAGCCGCAGGACCTGGTCGATCTCGCTCGGGGTTGGGTCGCCAGAGGTGTGCGTTTGCTCGGTGGTTGTTGCGGTCTGGGCCCTTCACATATCGAGGCTTTGCGCGAGGAATTTGGCTCAAAATGATCTGATCGTTAGATTGCGTCCCGCATTGCGTGTTCGAGATAAATTTCCTGTAATCTGCGCGTCACAGGTCCCGGCTTACCGTCAGACAATAGTGAATCATCGATATTGACCACCGGGCAAACATAGGTAGACGCTCCGGTAATAAACGCCTCATCGGCCTGCTGCGCTTCGGTCACCGTAAACAGTCGTTGATCGAGTTCAATATCGAATTCCGCCACCAGGGTCAGCAGTGCCTGTCGGGTACAGCCTGGCAATATGTCGTTAGACAATGGACGGGTAATCAGTAAACCATTTTTAACAATATAAAAGCTGGTGAAGCCGCCTTCGGTGACATATCCATCCTGGTACATCAAAACTTCACCGCCACCGGCCTCTTTTGCAGTCCATTTGGCAAATAAACTGCCCATTAAACCGACCGTTTTGATATCGCGTCGTGCCCAGCGAATATCAGGTGCACTGACCATTTTAATACCGTCAACATATTCCTTTCTTTCGGCGCTGGCTTTGTTTTGAGTAAACATGAAAATCGTCGGTACTATGCCATCGCTCGGCAGAAACTCACGATCACCATCTGAACCCCGTGTGATCTGCATATAAACCAGACCTTCCTTGATACTGTTCAGACGCACGAGTTCACGCATAACGGCCAGAATTTCGTCATGATTTAACGGGGCGGGTATGCGCATTTCTTTGAGCGAGCGATCCAGCCTTTGCATGTGCGACTTGAAATCGAGCAGCCTGCCGTCGATAACGCCGGCCACTTCATAGATGGCGTCGGCGAACAGTAAACCACGATCAAATATCGAGATTTTGGCGTCTTCGGCAGCACAATAATTGCCGTTGATGTAAACACTGCGTGTCATTTCATTACTCCTTCGTTTTACTGACTGGATTGCGTTCTACGCGCCACAACCCGCTCGCGCCAGGCCGTAATAATGCCGGCAGTTCCGATTAAAGTCATCCCGATAATCGCCTGTCGGGTCGGCCACTGGTCAAATATAAGTCGACTCCAGATGGCGGCAAACAACAGGTAACTGAAGTCCAGCGGTGCCAGCAAACTGGCATCGGCAGTTTGATAAGCTCGGCTGTGGCAGATGTTGCCGGTCAAATTCAATACCGAAGCGAATAGTGCGAATCCTGCAACCAGCAGGGTCAATTCGGGCCAGCCGATTGCAACAAATGGCATCGACGCCCGAATTTCGCTGGATAGCGGGAAAGCGCTCAGTAACACAATTCCGAGAATCCCCGACAGCAGAAAAGCGATACCCACAGCAAATGCCAGTGCCAATGGGCTCTCGTTACGGCAGGCACGACGTACTGTGAGAACGTTTAACGCATAGAAAAATCCGGCTACAATCGGTAAAACCTGGATCCAGGAAAAGTCGGACAACCAGGGGCTCAAAATAAAACTTGCTCCTATCGCGCCGAGAATCAGCGCTCCGATTCGCCAGGGTCCAACCCTTTCACCGAGTACCGGTCCAGCCAACAGCGAAATGAACAAAGGATAGGTATAAAGACCGGCCGCCATCTGTGCCACTGTCAGATAGGGTGCACCCGCAAAAAAGGAAAACATGCAAACGATCAGAAACGCGGCCCGCAGGTAAACCGGCCGCCAGTTTCGTGGCAATAGCAGCCCGACTCCACCGCCGAAGGTAGCCAGTATCAGGATAAAACTTAGATTGCCGATCGAACGCAGTGTTTGGAACTGCCAGAAGGAGGTTTGCGTCGACATCAGCTTGACCAGTGAATCCTGCAGGGCCAACGCGAAAACACCAGTCAATAACAGACCCAAAGCCAAGATCGGGCGGTCACCGCTGGGACGCTCAAATAACGAGTATTTCATAGCTACAGCAGGCTCTCAGGTCAAATCAGCGAACGCCCGATGCGCAATACGCTCTCGAGCAACCCCTCGATGTGCTCTGCCCTGGTCGCATGATTCACGACACAGACTCGCAGCACGGGACGACTATTAATGACGGTAGGCGAAATCAGAAACTCACCCTCCCGTTGAATTTGATCTCGAATCTCACGATTGATTGCGTCGACCTGATCGTCACCGAGCTTCACCGGATTGAAGCGAAAACACAGTATCGACAACTGCGGTGCGGCAATCAATTCCAGGTCAGTCTCGTGACGGATTAATTGCGCCAGATACTCGGCGCATTCCACGTTATGTAACACGTTCCGCCCCAATCTATCGATTCCGTAGCAGCGAAACGCGATATAAAAGGGCAGTGCCCGAAACCGTCTGGAAAGCTCGGGCGCGATATGAAAAAACATATACTGTTCCGCAACCGGTTCGGTGCTGGAATGGAGGTAGTCGGAGCTTTCGTAGAAAAGTGCCCTCGCTGCATCAGCGTCCCGGTAAATCAAAGCGCTGCCGTCAAGCGACTGGAAAAACCATTTATGCATATCCACTGTCACCGAGTCGGCCATTTCGATACCGCGATAACGAGGACTCAGTTCCTCTGCCAGCAAACCACCGCCACCGTAGGCGGCATCGATGTGCAGCCAGATGTTCTGCTTGCTACACCGTTCGGCAATTTCGCCAAGCGGGTCGATGGCGCCGGTATTCGTGGTACCTGCCGTGGCCACTACGCAGACTACATTTTTATATTGTTTCAGGGCCTCGTCGAGCTTGTCCAGGCGCATGCGAAATTTGTCATCGGTATCGACTGCAATCACGTTATCGGTGCCGATACCTAGCATCACTGCCGCACGGCGAATCGAGAAATGGGTCGCCTTCGAGCAGATAATTACCGGTTTGTCGGGGTGGCTGAATGCACACAAACCCTGTTTTTTATAATCCGGGCCATATCGACGAGATAAAGCACTTGCGATGGCGGACATATTGGCGAGTGAACCGCCGCTGAGAAAAACACCTTCTGCCCGGGTCGGGAGGTCGAGCAGTTTTGCCAGCCATCCGATGACCAGTCGTTCCACCGTGGTGCCGACTGGCGAGGCCCAGTAACCACCGACGTTTTCGTTTAAAACGGCCACCATCGCATGTGCCAGCGGATCGGTGGGTAAACCGGATGGGGCGATCCAGCCGAAAAACCCAGGATGGGTATTACGCCTAGGATAACGTTCAGTGACACTGGTTATCTGTGCGACCAGGTCGGTTAACGAGTCACCTCCTAGCGGAAATGAATCATCGATCATTCTAGTGACTTCAGCGGCTGTTGAAGATCGAACGATAGGAGACTGCATTCTTTGCGCAATCAGCGGCGCGAGGGCTGCGTTCAGGTCAATATCTATGGCCTGTGTCAGATCGTCTTCAACCGAAAGCTCGGGGCGATTGAGTAATGTCATGAATCGCTGCTGTTGTGCACCATCAAATGATCAGGATCGTAGCATGGAAAAGCGCCAGCAGCGGACGATTTCCTGGTCTTCGAGGGCATAGGTTTCAACCTCGAGTTGCGGAAACGACAAAATCATGCAGCGATGATTGAAAACGGAACAGGGCTCGAGTGAACATCGCTGATAATTCCGATTCGATACGACATGATCTGATGGCGGGGGTTTGTTGCGTTTGTGGGCTAAGCTTCCACGAGCTAACGTTTCATGAGCTAACGTTCCAGGCCGCGTTTTTTTTTCGGCGGCGGCCTGATTGATGCGTTTTAATTTGAGGACCTCGGCTCGCGGTTTCCAGCGATAACCTTTGTCCAGCAGGGTCGGGGCCCAGAATAGTTGTCCTGAATTTCGCCACGGATCCAGTACCAGGCCCTGTTCGATACTGGAACCACGGGCACTGACAATCACGCTGCTGTGTTCGAATTGAAACAGGGTTTCATAGTTTGCGATGGCACGGTGCAATTCGAGGCTGCGAAAATTTTCCTGTCGCAGTCGGGCCATCAGGTCGGTAGTCCAGTCGATGCATAAACCCCGTTTCCTGAGACCAATTTGCACCATCAGGTTGTGAAATAATGGTGATCCAATCAAATCGTATTCCTGTGCCAGCGTTCTGGAGTACTGGATAGCGATGTTTGCGGCTCGCTTTGATTCGGCCGGATTAATATCGGTGCCGAGTGCCTGAATAGATTGATCGAGTTGATTCAGCCGGCGACTTTCTACCGCGGGCGGTAGTTCGAGCGAAGGTGCAGTGATAGCGCAGGACGATAACACCAGTAGCATCGCGATTGCGAGGCAGAGCCGAACTTTGCGTTGAAAATCAGAAAGCATCTTGGATCCAGAAATGTCGAACCTAAAGGTAGCTCAACTGAGACTGTTTTGTCGAGTGATTCCCGCAGCATCTCTGCTACACTGACGCCAGTTCAACTGCCGAAACCGGATCGCCAATGGCTAGCCTGAGCGAATGCCTGAATGAGAATAAAGTTTTACTTCTCGATGGTGGTGTCAGTACCGAAATACGCCGCCGAGGGGTCGCGCTCGACAAAAATGTATGGAGTGGCCTGACCACAAAAACCCATCCTGATGAAGTACGCGAAGTACACCAGGACTATATTCTTGCCGGTGCCCATGTGATTACCGCCAATACTTATTCGACCGCGCGCCATGTGCTCGAAAGTATCAATCTTGGGCAGGAATCCAAAAATTTGAACTTCAAATCGGTGCAGTTGGCAAAGCAGGCGCGCGACGATGTTGCCGAACAGGACGTCTGGATTGCCGGTTCCATGTCCAGCATGCCACCATTGACCAGTCATCGTGAAGTGGCCATTGGTGAGCATATCGAGTCGAGCTATCAGGAGCAGGCCGAAGTACTGGCGCAGGCTGGAGTCGACCTGATTATCTGTGAAATGATGCGCGATATCGAAAATGCGAGCACGGTTATCAAGGCGGCAGTATCCACCGGTCTGCCGGTATGGGTCGGTTATAGCACGATGATGGCTGACAACGGTGTCGATGTACGCAGCTTGCGTTGGAAAAATACTGACGATGCAACCCAGGCGCACGAATTTTCAGATCTGGTTGCAGCACTGAGTCCCCTGGGGGGTCAGGCTGCCGGGATTATGCATACCCGGGTCGAGAACATCGTCCCAGCACTCAAGGTTCTGCGTAGCAACTGGCCGGGTCCGATGATGGCTTATGCCGAAACCGGACGCCTGGTATTACCCGAGTGGCTCTATGAAGAGACCAGTTCTCCAGATGATTACGCCGTTGAAATCCAGCACTGGATTGAAAATCAGGGGGTCCAGATTGTGGGCGGCTGTTGTGGCACTCGACCCGAACATATAAAGGCACTCAGCCAATTGATAACTCGCATCGGACATTAGTGGTTCGACTACTAAACAGGAATAGCCCTGCATAATAATGACGCGTGTCCAGCGGTCTCATTGGAGTGACTCCGCGAGCTATGCCCGGTATTCCTGCATTTGTTGCAGAGCTTTATCGATTGCCGCTATCGCCGTGTCTGCATTGGCCTTTGTAAAGGGTAGCGGTGGGCGTAATTTCAAAACCTGGCCGTAGCGTCCCGAAGTACCGGTCACGACTCCCTGCTCGACAATCAGGCTGCCGAGGCGGCGCATTTTCGATTTCGATAAAGGTGTTTTGCTGATCGGATCTGAAACCATATCGAGTCCCCAGAACAATCCGCATCCCTGTACATCGCCAATAAGTGCGTGTTTTTGAGCCAGTTCTGTCAGCTTCGAGTGCAGGTAAGTCCCACTGCTATCTACATTTTGTAGCAGGTTTTCATTGTCAATGACTGCGATCACCGCCTTGCCCACAGCCGCCGATACCGGGTTGCCGCCGAAGGTATTGAAATAATGGAAGGTTTTAGCGTAGCGGTTCGCGATATCCCGACGGGTGGACATCAAAGCCAAAGGATGACCCCCGCCCATGGGTTTGCCACAGGTCAGGATGTCTGGAGTAACGCCGTAGTTGTTGCAGCCCCACCAGTCCTGTCCGCTGCGGCAGTATCCTGACTGGACTTCGTCAACGATGACCAGACCACCGCGCCTTCGAATTTCGGCGCACAGACCCCGGACATACTCAACCGGTGCTATTAACGGCCCGTTCGAATCCCATACCAGGTCGATCATCAAGGCCGCAGGTTTAACCCCGCGTTTTTCCATCGCATCGAGTTCAACCACTGCGAGCTCGAGATATTTTTGTGCGGCTTGCGCATCGTCGCGAGCAAAAGGACCTCGATACAGGTTCGGTGGTTCGACTACCGCGAGCCAGTCAGGCCGGTCTTGACGTGGATAACTATCAGTCGATAAACGACGGGTTAAATCTGAGGTCCCATGATAGGACGCTTCGGTGACCACGACACCCTGCTGCCCGGTAATATGGCGGGCAATCTGAACTGCCAGATCATTGGCCTCGCTACCGCTGCAGGAAAACACGCAGACCTCCATTTCGTCAGGCAGTTTTTCGATCAGCATTTCACCCAGCTCGATGACGTTTTCGTGCAGGTAACGGGTATGGGTGTTCAAGGTGGCAGCTTGCTGGCTGAGCGCCTGGACCACGTGGGGGTGACAGTGACCCACCGACACCACGTTGTTATAGCAGTCGAGATACTCGCGCCCATCGGCATCCCACAGCTTCAAACCTTCTCCGCGTACCAGGTGCAGTGGCTGGTCGTAAAAGTTTTGATAGGTGGGTCCGAGCGCGGCTTTGCGGCGCGTTACCAGGTCAGGTTCAGGCATCAGAATTTAATCTGGCCTGGTTATCCAATGTCGATATGGGTCTCTCCACCCAGTATCGGTTTGGTCAGCGTAATACTCAATCCTTCCGCGGCGCAGACACTGCGGGCTGGAGCGCGATGAGATTTCAGGTAGTTCTCGTTTTCAATCTGAATTTCATCCAGTTCAGAGTCGCTGCGATCCGGGTCGTGATGAAACATGACCAGCAGTTTTACTTCGGCGTCGGTCGCGAGTTGTCGCACCTGGGAAATCAGCGAATGACCCCAGCCATGTTTATGCGGCATATCGTCTTCGGTGTATTGCGCATCGTGAATCATGACATCGACACCCTGCAGGTATTTAACCCACTCGTCATAATTGGTTTCCATCGCATAGGGTGGGTCAAGTTCGTTGTCGGTGACGTAGGCGCAGGTCATTTCGTTTTCATTGATTTTATAGGCGATACCACCGCCCGGGTGATTGATAGGCCGCTTTATTACCTTGATACCTTCGCGTTCGTAAAGCTCGCTTTCAACACCTTTGAATTTACAGACGCCGTTTGAGGGGAGGTCTTCTGCCTTGACTGGAAAATTCGAACCGTCCATTTGCTCGAACAGTGAGCATAGCATTTGATGTTGTGATTCGACATCGATGTAAACATTAATATCACGCCCGGGTTCATAGATTGGTGCGAAAAAGGGATAACCCTGGATGTGGTCCCAATGCCCGTGTGACAGAAGGATGCTAACCGGGGTTGGTTTCTTTGCAAGTTTTTGACCCAGGCATCGAATGCCAGTACCCGCGTCCAGAACCAGGTCGTGGCCGTTCTCGAGTTCGATATGCACGCAGGAAGTGTTGCCGCCATATTTGGCAGTATGCGCTCCGGGAACCGCGGTCGAGCCTCTGACGCCGTAAAAACGGATAATCATTTGTGACCTCTTAAGGTGATGATTCTGAGACAGGGTTGTTATGAAATCTGTTTATTTCCTTTTTTATCGTCCGGTGTGACCAGTATCAAGCCGAACATCATTACCGCGACCGATATCCAGACCCAGGTAGTGTGTTGTTCAGAAAACAGGATGATACCCCAGAATACTCCGCTGATGGTGACCACGTAGGCACACTGGCTCGCAAATACCGGTCCAAAGGTTTTAATGGTGTAAAAAAACATCGAATAGGCGATACCGCTGATCAGGGCCATGCCCGCCATCGCAAGCCCGGAATCGCTGATCATCCAGCTCCAGGGTTCGTGCAGATCGAGATAAATCGCAACCGGGAACTGTAGAAATACGGCGACCAGGTTCGACCCCAGTAAAAGCTCGCGAACGTCGATATCCGGGTTGATTCCACGGCTGATATAAACGTTTTCGATGGCATAGAGCGTGGCGCAAATAATGACAACCAGGATCCAGAAGCTGGCGTCGTCGCTGCTAAACCCCTGGTCGGGAATCACCAGCAGCATGATCGCAAACAGTCCCAGTGCAATTCCTGCCATGCGACGCCGCATCACTGTTTCGAAACCGAGTATCAACATGATGGCATAAGTGAATAAAGGTACCGTCGAAATCGTAATCGCCAGAATTCCGGCGGAGAGATGTGGAGCGGCGTTGTAGTAGAGTAGATTGGGAACGCTTAACCCGATTACCGCTATCACTGAGTAATAAACAAGATTTTTTGGATTAAACAGCCGGACCCTGAATATCAGGCACACCACCAGAAAAAATGCTGCGGTTAACAGAACCTGGTACGCGGACAAAAACAGCGGATGGGCACCCCCGGCAGTTGCAATCAGCGTCAGTGAAAACGTGGCTCCCCACAGAATGCCGGTGCACAGAATCAGGAGATATGGGAAATAACGGTGCCCGGTCAACGAAATAATCCGGTTTGTAACTGGTTTTGGGGCTTGATTTTGAACATTGCGAATCAACTGGTTTTAGGCGATGTGATGATTGCTCAGGGCCCGGGTAATGTAAATCAAATATTCCCCGGCAATTGGAAAAAACGGATTTGCCCCAATGTGGGAAGAAATCGCTTGCGAAGATCCATGCTTCACGGCACATTCCGCTATCCGGCGGCTTTCGTTTTTTCAGGAGACCCGAATGTCAAATCATCTCAAATTCTACATCGGCGGCGAGTGGGTCGAGCCACTGGAGGCTGCCACCATCGATGTCATCAATCCGGCAACCGAACAGGCGTTTACCCGCATCAGTGCCGGTAGTTCAAAAGATATTGATCGCGCGGTCGCCGCAGCTCGGGCGGCATTTGACGACTACTCGCAATGGAGTGTTGAACAACGGCTCGAATTACTAAATCGAATTGAAAATGAGTATCACAAGCGCAGCGATGATATAGCACAGGCGATTTCTGAGGAGATGGGTGCTCCGATCGATATGTCACGTTCATCGCAGACTGCGCTGGGTCTTTCGCATATTCGAAGCGCTATCAGGTCTTTGGAAAATTTTAATTTTGAAAGCGTGGAAGACGGTGTGATTCTGCGTCATGAACCGATCGGTGTCTGCGGCATGATTACACCCTGGAACTGGCCGATGAATCAGGTAGCGGTCAAGGTCATGCCGGCACTTGCTGCTGGATGCACCATGATTTTAAAGCCGAGTGAAGAGTCTCCGCTCGATTCAATGATTTTTGCCGAAGTACTCGATGCTGCGGGCACCCCTGCGGGAGTGTTCAACCTGGTCAATGGATATGGGCCGGTAGTCGGAGAGGCCATGTCGACACATCGGGACATCGATATGATGTCGTTTACCGGTTCGACTCGGGGCGGAATAGCGGTTGCGAAGGCTTCTGCGGATACGGTCAAGCGGGTCGGGCAGGAGCTCGGTGGAAAATCGGCCAATGTCATTCTCGATGATGCCGATATCGCTCAGGCAGTGAGTCACGGGGTGTATTACATGATGGGCAATAGCGGGCAGTCCTGTAACGCACCCTCGCGCATGCTGGTGCCAAACGCGAGTATGGATATTGCGATTGCAGCCGCCAAAGCAGCTGCTGAAAGCATCGGCGTAGACGATCCGGCCAACAGCGGCAATCATATTGGGCCCGTGGTTAATAAAGTTCAGTTTGACAAGATCCAGGGACTGATCCAGGAAGGAATTGACGAAGGGGCGCAACTGGTAACCGGTGGTATCGGACGACCCGATCATTTAGCCAGTGGCTACTATGTCAAACC
>QIJI01000353.1 GCA_003231795.1 Gammaproteobacteria bacterium | reverse complement strand
TCGGGAAATATCCGGCCTGAACTGCGATATCACCGATGCCATCGCTACTATCGCTTTGAGAGTATTCGGTTTCGCCATCGACGATATATTCGATTTGAAGCTGGTCCTGTGGAAACTCAGTTCGCTTTCGGCTCGGTAGTCCGAAGAAATCATGCCAGTCGTCAATCAATCCATCCAGCTCTCCGCTACGGTTAGCAATAAATGGCAGGCTTGTCTGAAAAACCCAGGCATCCGAACGCAACGCGAAGTCCAGATTATATTGGTAGTTTTCTACATCGATGAGCAGACTTTCACCGCTTCGGGACTGCTGTTGCAGCGTATTGGTGATGAAAAAACTATGATCGATCGACCAGCCATTTTCGCTTCCCGGGTTGCGGTAGCGCGGCAGGAAAATAGGCTGCAGTATCGGATTAAGGTCACGCGTCGCGAGTCCGGGGGCGGCTCTGGTGCCGGGGCTCGATATTAAAACGATGAGACTGGTCAGGATTGACAGACTAGCCTGTTTCATAATCACCATGTTCACGCGTCGCATAAAACTGAACCTCGGGCCAGCGTTCTTCTGTCATCGTGAGATTGACGCGGGAAGGCGCAACATAGGCCAGGTCTCCGGCGTGGTCCAGCGCCAGATTGGCGCGTAATTTCAGTTTGAATTCGTCCAGTTTTTTTGCATCGTCGCAACCGATCCAGCGAGCGGTACTCACATTGACCGGTTCAAACTGGCAATCGACACCGTATTCATCTTTGAGGCGGTGTTCCACGACGTCAAACTGAAGAATGCCGACTGCTCCGAGAATCAGATCATTGCTGGCGAGTGGCCTGAATAGCTGGGTTGCGCCTTCTTCACATAACTGGGTCAGACCTTTTAACAAGGCTTTCATTTTCAGAGGATCTTTCAGGCGGGCGCGACGAAACAGTTCCGGTGCGAAATTCGGGATACCGGTAAATGCGAGCTGTTCACCCTGGCTGAAGCTGTCGCCGATGCGGATCGTGCCGTGGTTGTGAATACCGATTATGTCGCCGGGAAAGGCTTCTTCGACGTGCCCGCGATCGGCTGCAAAAAAGGTCAGGGCTTCAGGAATTTTCATATCCTTACCGATACGCACATGCCGAACTCGCATACCGCGCGAGTATTTACCCGAGCAAATCCGCAGGAAGGCAATTCGGTCGCGGTGTTGCTTGTCCATATTCGCCTGAATTTTGAATACGAAACCGGTGAGCTTGTCTTCTTCCGGTGCCACCGCACGAGTGCGGGTAGGGCGAGGCATGGGTGCCGGTGCATATTCGTTGAAGGCATCGAGCAGTTCGGCCATACCAAAATTGTTGATCGCCGAACCAAAAAATACCGGGGTCAGATCTCCTGCCAGATAGCTTTCCAGGTCGAATTCATTGGAGGCACCCCGAACCAGTTCGATCTCTTCACGAAACTCGTCCGCCATGCTTCCGAGAATGCCGTCCAGCTTCGGGTTGTCGAGCCCTTGAATGACTTCGCCCGAGGTAACTTTGTCCGCGTCGCTGGCGGAAAAAAGGTGTACCGAATCACTGAGTAAATGAAAAACACCTTTCAGGTTTTTGCCCATGCCGATCGGCCAGGTGATTGGTGCGCAGCGAATTTTAAGGATGTTTTCAACTTCATCCAGTAAATCGATTGGATCACGCCCCTCGCGATCGAGTTTATTGATAAAAGTCATTATCGGTGTATCGCGCAAGCGGCAGACGTCCATTAATTTGATCGTACGTTCTTCGACACCCTTGGCACAGTCAATCACCATCAGCGCTGAGTCCACCGCAGTCAGTGTGCGGTAGGTATCCTCGGAAAAGTCTTCATGCCCTGGCGTGTCGAGCAAGTTGATAATGCTGTCGCGATAGGGAAATTGCATCACCGACGATGTGACCGAAATTCCACGTTGTTTTTCCAGTTCCATCCAGTCGGAGGTTGCGTGCCGGTCAGCTTTGCGACTTTTTACAGTACCCGCCATCTGGATCGCCTTCCCGAACAACAGCAATTTTTCGGTTACCGTGGTTTTACCGGCGTCAGGATGAGAAATAATTGCGAAGGTGCGCCGGCGCCGCATTTGCTCGATATCAGACATCTGTTTATGGCTACTTTAGAACGCCTTGCGGCGGAATATGACGGGCGAATAATAACGCATCTTCGCGACCTTCGGGAGCTGGATAATAGTCTTTTCTGCTACCAATTTCGTTAAACCCGGCGGCATTGTAACAGTTGATAGCGGCCACATTGCTGGGGCGCACTTCAAGCAGCATGGTCTGGGCATTATGAAGACCTGCCTGTTGCACCAGGAAGTTGACGAACTGGCGACCAAAACCCTTGCGTTGATGTTTGACCGCGATCGACAGGTTCAGCATGTGGCTTTCATCGGTGGTAACGCTGATCACAGCATGTCCGACAATCAGTTGGTTCTGCAATCCCAGCCAGCACTGGTATCCCACGCGAATGCAATCGCTGAATATGCGCTCGGTCCAGGGAAACTCATATACTTCCTCTTCGACGATCATGACCTGTTGAATGTCTTCCACTGTCATTCGCCGGAAAGTCAGACCGAGTTCGGTCATTGTAATAATTTGTGGAGCAGTTTCAGGTCTTGCCAGGCAATGGCTTTAGCCGATGGGTTGCGAAGCAAATAAGCGGGGTGGTATGTTACCTTCAGCGGAATATCGCTGCCGGGAAGCTGGTGCATATCCTTGATCAATTTTCCGACTGGCTGGCTGGTTTCGAGTAGATGCTGTGCCGAGACTCGCCCCACTGACAGTATTACCCTGGGTTCGATCTGTTCGATCTGCGCCCGCAGGAATGCCTGACATTGCTTCGCTTCCTCCTGTTTCGGATCCCGATTGTTGGGTGGCCGGCATTTCACGATATTGGTGATATAAACCTGCTCGCGTTTTATCCCGATAGCAGCCAGCATTCGATCCAGTAATTGTCCCGAACGACCAACAAAAGGCTCACCGCGGATGTCTTCGTCGTGACCCGGACCTTCGCCGATAATCATAAGCTCGGCCTTTTGATCACCGATTCCGGGTACTTTCTGGGTGCAGTTCTGTGCCAGCTCGCAGGCGCTACAGGCGTTAATTGAATTGATAATGCCATCCCAGTGATCCAGTACAGGAGGGGATGTGGCCTGAATCTCGGTATCGACCGGATCGATGGGTTCAATTGCAGTTGTAACAGCCTCCACCGGCACAGTGGTTGGCGATTGATCAACGGGTAATTCTGCCGCCGCTGAATCGGTCGGTGAACTGGGAATCGTTTCCGCTTCGCTAGCGGCGATTGAGGTTCGCTTGCGCCATTGTGCGATACCCATTCCATGCAGACATTGTTGTTGACGCAGGCTTAACATTTCAACTCAGACATTTCCCCGTTGAGGGTGGGTGCGCCCGGCGCTCAACCGGATACTCCTTTGTAAAAATAAAGCTCGGCCCATTCATCACAGCACCATCACGGCAGTCTAGCAGGTTGTTGAAAAAGTCTCATACGGCCCATGACAGCGTTAAAAATTGGCTCAAAATGCTCATTTACACCGTGTAAACTGCGCTTTTTCGCAAATTTTTGCTGCCCTGCACACACCTGAGCCATTTTCAACAGCCTGCTAGGAATTGTTCGGGTTAGGGTTTGGCGTCCCGCTATTCACTGGCAGCGTGTCGGTTACGTTTTCGATTCCAGCGAAAAAGTGAAACCACCGGTCCCGAGGCCATATACAGAAAAAAGAAACCGAAAAGCATCGTCGCGGTTTCAATCGACAAAAATACAAACACCAGCACCATCGCCAAAAGTGCCACGAATGGCACTTTTTTACGCAGATCGAGATCTTTAAAGCTGTAATATGAAAACTTCGAAACCATCAGCGCTCCGGCCAATATGGTTAGTACCAACGCTGCGTAGGTAACATCCTCACCGTGTATGTCGTAACTCTCGCTAAACCATACGGCTCCCATCAAAACACCGGCCGCTGCCGGGCTTGCCAGCCCCTGAAAATAACGCTTGTCGGCTACGCCAACCTGGGTATTGAAACGTGCCAGTCGTAATGCGGTTGCGGTAGCGTAAATAAAAGCTGCCAGCCACCCCAGCTTACCCATCAAGGTTGAAACGTCGCGCAGGTAAACCAGCGACCACAGGTACATGATCAGCGCCGGCGCAATGCCAAACGAAACCATATCTGAAAGACTGTCATATTCTGCACCGAAGGCGGACTCGGTATTGGTCAATCGCGCCACGCGCCCATCGAGGCCATCCAGTAGTCCCGCCAGGAATATCGCCATCGCGGCGGTTTCAAACAAACCATTCATGGCCGCAATAATCGCGTAGAAACCGGCGAATAAAGCCGCCGTGGTAAACAGATTGGGCAGCAAAAATATGCCTCTACGCATATTTTTACGGGATTGTTTCGGGTTGCTGTCGTCCATAGTAATGATGTGAGCGTGAAGCGCTCGCTAAAGGTACTAGTTTTTAGACTTGTCGACCAGCGCGTTTGCGCTTAGCCACGGCATCATCGAACGCAGGCGGGCACCAACCGTCTCAATTTCATGGGCAGCGTTGTTGCGACGACATGCGGTCATGCTGGGATAATTCGATGCTCCTTCCGCGATGAATTGTTTGGCATAATTGCCATTTTGAATATTTTCGAGGCATTCTTTCATCGCCCAGCGGCTTTCTTCATTGATGATTTTGTGCCCGGTGTGATACTCGCCAAATTCGGCATTGTTCGAAATCGAATAGTTCATATTGGCAATTCCACCTTCGTGGATTAAATCGACGATCAGCTTGAGCTCATGCAAACATTCAAAGTAGGCGAGTTCCGGCGCGTAACCGGCTTCGACCAGAGTTTCGAAACCAGCTTTGACCAGCTCGATAGTCCCGCCACAAAGTACGGTCTGTTCACCGAACAGGTCGGTTTCGGTTTCGTCTTTGAATGTGGTTTCAATAATCGCGGTACGACCACCGCCAATACCGGCGGCGTATGACAGGGCCAGTTCTTTTGCCATGCCGGAAGCGTCCTGCTGAATCGCGATCAGATCAGGAATCCCGCCGCCCTTGACAAACTCGGAACGAACCGTATGACCGGGCGCTTTAGGCGCAATCATAATAACGTCGAGATCGGCCCGCGGAGTTACCTGGTTGTAGTGGATAGCGAAACCATGAGCAAAGGCGATAGCGGCACCCTGCTTGATATTTGGTTCGATGTCATTTTCATACAGGCCACGCTGGATTTCATCAGGTGCCAGCACCATCACCACATCGGCCTGGCTGACTGCATCGACGGTGTTTTTAACGGTGAGGCCGGCTGCTTCGGCTTTAGCGGCGGAAGAAGAGCCTTCGCGCAATGCCACGGTTACATCGACACCAGACTCCTGCAGGTTATTGGCGTGGGCATGACCTTGTGAGCCATAACCGATGATGGTGACTTTTTTACCCTGGATAATTGATAAGTCACAGTCCTTGTCGTAATAAATTTTCATAACAGCCTCGTGTTGCTTTGATGTGTGAGTTAGGGAGCCTCTGATTCATTCATGAATTGATCAGAGGCTCCTAGATGATTAATTGTTTGTTTGTAAATGATATGAACTGCTGTGCACAGCGGCTCTATATGGTTAATGCTTTTTCGCCGCGTAAAATACCCATCGACCCGGAACGAACCACTTCGAGGATACTGTTTTCGTGCAGCGCGCTGATATAGGCGTCGAGCTTGTCGCCCGATCCGGTTAACTCGATACAAAATGTGGTATCGGTTACGTCGATAATGCGCGCGCGAAATATTTCAGACAGCCGGTTGACTTCGGAACGTTCTGCTTCACCTTCGGCTTTGACCTTGACGAACATCATTTCGCGCTCGATGAAATTTCCTTCGGTGAAATCCTGCAGTTTGACCACGTCCACCAGCTTGTTGAGCTGTTTGGTGATCTGTTCAATGATGCGATCAGAACCGGTGGTAATTATGGTCATTCGCGACAGCGTCTGATCTTCAGTCGTGGCCACGGTAAGGGATTCAATATTGTAACCCCGGGCTGAAAACAATCCGGAAATACGGGACAGTGCGCCGGCCTCGTTTTCGACCAGCAGTGAAATGATGTGTCGCATTAGACCAGTTCTCCGCTTGCCTTGAGGGTGGCCTGAATTTTTTGCTGCAACGGGGATATATCCATTTCGTTGTGCGCCTTGCCAGAGGAAATCATCGGATATACGTTTGCTTCCTGGTCGGTCATGATATCAAGAAAGACCGTGCGGTCTTTTAACTTGAAGGCTTCGACCATGGCGTCGTGCAGATCAGCAGGCTTGTCTACGCGAATGCCAACGTGTCCGTAGGCTTCGGCTAATTTGACGAAATCCGGTAACGAGTCCATGTAAACATGCGAATAACGCTTTTCATAGAAAAACTCCTGCCACTGGCGCACCATGCCGAGATATCGGTTGTTGAGGTTGATGATCTTGACTGGCAAATTATATTGCAGGCAAGTAGACAGTTCCTGAATACACATCTGGATACTGCCTTCGCCGGTGACGCAGGCAACGTCTTTATCCGGAAATGCGAGCTTGACGCCCATCGCTGCCGGCAAGCCGAATCCCATCGTGCCAAGACCTCCGGAGTTTATCCAGCGACGTGGTTCGTCGAAAGGATAAAACTGCGCAGCGTACATCTGATGCTGGCCGACGTCGGAGGTAACATATGCATCTCCGTTTGTAACCTTGTAAAGTTCTTCTACAGCTGTTTGGGGCTGAATCACGTCAGGACCCTGATCATAAGCAAAGCTTTCCTGCTGTTGCCAGGCCTTGATTGTCTTCCACCACGTGTCGAGAACGTTTCGATCGGGTTCCATCCCGGTTTTTTCAAGCGCTTTTAACATTTCGGTCAAAACCTGCCTGGCGCTACCGACAATCGGAATATCGGCATTGACGATTTTCGATATTGAAGAAGGGTCGATATCAACATGAATTATCTGTGCATAGGGGCAGAATTTACTCGGTACCCCGGTGATACGGTCATCAAAGCGGGCGCCGATACAGATCAGGACGTCACATTCGTGCATAGCCATATTGGCTTCGTAGGTACCATGCATACCCAGCATGCCGATAAATTGTGGGTCGGTACCGGGAAATGCGCCTAAACCCATCAGGGTCTGGGTAATCGGATATCCGAGTTTACGAACCAGCGTCCGCAATTCTGCAGAAGCTTCGCCCATGACAATACCACCACCGGTATAGAACATTGGACGTTTGGCGCCGAGCATTAATTCAACGGCCCGTTTTATCTGGCGCGGATGCCCTTTTAAGTTCGGGTTATAAGATCGCATCTTGATCTTTTCCGGATACTCATAGGGGATTTTGATATGCGGCGCTGTAATATCTTTGGGAATATCGACAACAACGGGTCCGGGACGGCCCGTGGTGGCAACGTAAAATGCTTTCTTCAGGGTTTCGGTGAGCTTATTTAAATCTTTCACCAGAAAGTTGTGTTTGACGCAAGCGCGAGTGATCCCCACCGCATCAACTTCCTGAAAGGCATCGCTGCCAATGGCATGGCTGGGTACCTGGCCAGTAATTACCACCAGTGGAATTGAATCCAGGTAGGCGGTTGCAATTCCGGTGACCGCGTTGGTGGCACCCGGACCGGAAGTTACCAGGCAGACACCCGGTTTGCCGGTGGCGCGGGCGTAGCCGTCCGCAGCATGGGTAGCTCCCTGTTCGTGACGCACGAGGATGTGTTCCACGTCATCCTGTTTTTGCAAAGCATCATAAATATGCAGCACTGCGCCGCCAGGATATCCAAAGATATGCTTGACACCTTCGTCCTTCAAAAACTGAATTAATATTTCTGAACCCGATAATTCCACTATAACCTCTGATTACGGCGCGCTAGGAGCCTGTCTGACTTAGGATAAATCTACTCGATATTTGCTCCTGCATTATTCTACCTCCTACATCCATGTAGTCGTGCGGAAAAGTTATTTTGGCCAGATTTTCTGATCCAATTCGTTGAATAGAATGACTATACCCAAAGCATTCGCTACGCTCATGGGGCAGGCTCTTCGCCTCATTCGATCAAAAAATCTGACTCAAAATGACTTTCCCTCGTTACGATTACCTAAGTCAGACAGACTCCATGTGCACACTGACCAATACCAAACCCAAAATTTTATTATGGCTAATTTAGAATTGCACTAGTAACAGCTTGGAATTATTAAAGAAATGCCAATATTTACGATGAATTCGGCATGATATCCCGAGTTTGTCGGAAATTAGTGCCTGGAATCAATTTAACTCAGCCCATAGCGCCTGGCTGGCGAGGCAATACAAGTCAGTTCTTTTTCAACATAAATATAAATTTTCCGCCATCTTCCGCGGAAGATAACAACGGGTTGTTGGTTTGTTTTGCGAAAGCTTCAAAATCCTTAACCGAGCCCTGATCGGTAGAAATGATTTTTATTATCTGCCCGCGCTCCATATCACCCAGCGCTTTTTTGGCGCGCAGAATCGGCAATGGACAATTCAGTCCTGAGGCGTCCAGTTCACGATCAAATTCGGCCATTTGGGGTCTCCAGTAGAGTATTAGGTAAGCTCTGACTTATCAGAGCACAAAAAGCACAAAATGCGATTTTGTGCCTTTCTTCATATTTCAATCACTCAAGCGATTGAAATATGGCCGCACATCCCTGTGCCGCAGGAATCTCTGACTTAATCAAAGATTCCTTAGTTTGCGCATTTATATGCCAGGCCATTTGAAAACGCAAGCAGCTTCAATTTCCGTCGATAACGCCGGCCGGCTCCGGATCCAGCGGGTATCCTTCCGAGCCCCATCTGACCACGCCACCGCGTAAACTGATGACATTGTTAATTCCTTGCTGATTGAGAAAGCGACAGACTTGCGCGGAGCGGCTTCCGGTTCTGCAATAAATGACTATCTGATTTGAGGATTCTGTAAAATGATTCAGGTTTAACGGAATTAGATGCATAGCCAGAGCCTTTGCGTCGGGCAGAACGCCGCGTTCCAATTCGGCAGGTGTTCGAATATCGAGCAATTCAAAATGATCCTGATTTAGCAACATTCGATGCAGATCAGAAACGCTGATTTCTTTTATTCTTGGCATGTAACCTTAGGGCCTGTTGACACAAATTGAATCATCACTGCTAGCGGCCATTTTTCTGGCCAGGGCAGAAGAAGTAATGTGTAGTCGTTCTACATAAGCGACTGATAACGCAGTTTGCTGGAACGATTACTATACGACAAGGTCGATACTATTCTAAACTGGTTTATATTCCAATCGAACTGCTTCACATGTCCGTAAATCCACAGGAGTTCCCCAGGATTTCCAAATCCGTGGCAATCTTTATTGTCCTGCTGACAGTGGGGTTGTTCAGTCGCGGGGTGAGCGCCAGCTCGGATTTGCCGGACCTTGGCGAAAACTCCCAGATCAATATTCAATACGAATACAAACTCGGGGGCTCGGTTTACCAGAAGTTACTGGCAGGCGGCCTGGTCGAAACTCATCCGCTACTCGATCGATACATCAACGATCTGGGTTCACGCTTGTTGGCTGGACTGGAGAACCGCGCACGCGAGTATCGGTTTTTTATCGTTCGCGATGACGCGGTTAACGCATTCGCGTTGCCCGGTGGATTCATCGGAATTAATCGGGGTTTGATAGCAGAAGCCAGAACTCAGCATCAACTGGCTTCGGTTCTGGCGCACGAAATAGCTCATGTTCGTTTGCGCCATGGTGTTGAGATGATGCAAAAGGGGAAGGATATCAACAGCACTGCGCTTATGATTATGCTGGCCGGATTGTTACTGGGTGGTATCGACTCCGAAGTCGGGGCTGCCGTTTTATACGGCACCGCGGCCGGAAGTCAGCAGTCGATGGTTAATTTTACCCGTGAAAATGAATATGAAGCAGATCGATTGGGCGTCGAGTTGCTAAAAACTGCCGGCTTTGATGCCAAAGGCATGGCCGAGTTTTTCGATATTATTGGAAAACTGTCGGGCAATTCCGAAACCGGTGGAATTGAGTATTTGCGTACTCACCCGATTAGCGCCAATCGAGTTGCCGAAGCCATGTCGAGAGCCAGAAATCAGGGCCCTGTCGGTGACCAACTTGACGATTTTTACTTGTTCAAAGATTTCCTGCGTTATGCAGGCACCGATTATCTGGTCGACGAAGGCAGTGATTATCTGCGCGCACTGGCCGCGATTCAAAGCGCCAATTTTGATCGTGCAAATCTGCAGTTGACTGCTTTATACCAAAGAGATCCCGAGAATATCTGGTACTCGATTGCGTATGCCGAAAACCTTGAATTCCTGGGGCGCGAAGAACAGGCCGAGTTGGTTTACCGCCGGCTGCTCGATATATTTCCCGGAGACTATATTCTTTCGATGCGCCTGCTCAAATTGGTGAAACAGGGGGGGAGAAACCAGTCTGCCCTGGTAATCGCACGAGACCTTGAAAATCGATTTCCGACAAATCGGCAAATCTACTTCGAGCTTTCCGAAATTTACCTGTCGTTGAAACGACCGGCGTTACGTTTGATGGCCGAAGCTGAGTTTCATTCACTCAACGGTAATTCCAGCCAGGCTATCAAGTTGTACGATAAGATTTTACAATCTGATAACGTCGATCTGGCTACCGAGTCGATTGCACGGGAAAAGCGCCTGCAGTTGCTGGATAAATAACGGTAACAATAATTTAAGGAGCTCCTTAGCAGGCTGTTAGAGCATAGCTAAGCCTTTAGCGTCGGCTGCCGATAACCTGCTCAATAGCTAAAGGCGGCCGTTAATATGCAACGTAGAACATTACTCAAACTTGGTCTGGCACAGGCGATAGCCACCGGGATGGTATTCCCTAAATCGGTTAAGGCCGGCTATCCGTCAAAAGCGTTTCGTGCGAAACAAACCAGCGAAGCCCTGCTCGAGCTTTACGGTAGCGCCGATATCGCCAGCAGCGACAAAATTGAAATTGAAACACCTGCTGTTGCCAGTAGCGAAATGATGCAGGTGAAAATCCGTTCCGGTTTTGTAAAAACGGAATCCATTGCTGTTATCGTCGAATCCAATCCGACCCCGTTTACTGCCTACTTTCGCCTGTATGAACCCCAGGCATATGTTTCGACCCGGATCCGCGTCGCGGATAGCGGTGAATTACTGGTTGTTGTCAAAGCCGATGGTCAGTTGCATACACGTCGGCATCCGGTGCGGGTTGGCGACATCTGTGCGGTATAAATATGGCTAAAACGATCACAATACGGGCGCGCGAGCTGAATGGGCAGGTTCGCGTTAAAAGTATCATCCGCCATCCGATGGAGACGGGTTTACGCAAGGTGAAAAAAACCGGTAAGAAAATTCCCCCGCATTACATCAAGGAAGTTATTGTCAGCCGCAACAATCGCATGGTGATGGAAATATTTTGGGGCAAGTCGATATCAAGAAATCCTTACCTCGCTTTCGAGGTATCCGGGAGTAAAGGTGATTCAATTGCAATTTCCTGGCTCGACAACCGTGGAAACTCGGATTCAGCTATGGTCAGCGTCCGCTAGCCCGCCATTGAAAAGCCCGAAAACTCCTGCGATGACAGGAAATCGATCCACTCCGAAAATACACACAACATTCAGGGCGCCGGCGGGCGGGAAAAAAATTAT
>QIJI01000387.1 GCA_003231795.1 Gammaproteobacteria bacterium | reverse complement strand
GCCGTTCGATTCTGGCCGACTCCAAAGCCGACCTGTTGCTGTATGGCAATGCCGAACGCGCCATTGTCGAGATCGCCGCACGCCTCGCGCGGGGCGACGCGATTACCGATATTACCGATGTCCGTGGCAGTGCTTTTTTCATCAAGGACTTGCCACCTGACTGGACCGTGATCGACTCGACCAACGTCGACAAACCCGGTCGGGTCGAGAAACCGCTCAGTCCCTACCAGATCATCGATGAAACGGTTTGTGATACGAGCCCTGACAACGACCAGGCTCCGGTGACCGAAGTGGTGCTCAAAGGCAAACTCGCCAAAGTGCAGCAAAAACTCGAAAAACGCCTGAAAACCGTGGTGCGCTTACCCTCATTCAACGATGTCAGCCGCGATCCGGTGTTATACGCCCATGCGAGCCGCGTGCTGCACCTGGAAACCAATCCGGGCAATGCGCGCGCGCTGGTACAAAACCAGGGCGGTCAGAAAATCTGGTTCAACCCACCACCGATTCCGCTTACTACCGAAGAAATGGATTTTGTATTCGGCTTTGATTATGCCCGCGTGCCTCATCCGGCCTATGGTGATGCGCGAATTCCGGCTTACGAAATGATCCGCTTCTCGGTCAATATCATGCGTGGTTGTTTTGGCGGCTGTACCTTCTGCTCGATCACCGAGCACGAAGGACGCATTATTCAAAACCGCTCGCATCAATCGATCCTGCAGGAAATCGAACAAATGCGTGACCGGGTCCCCGGTTTCACCGGCGTGGTCTCCGACCTCGGCGGCCCCACTGCAAACATGTATCGCATTGCCTGCAAGTCGAAGGCCATCGAAACCGCGTGCCGACGACCCTCCTGCGTTTACCCGGGCATCTGTGAAAATTTGAATACCGATCACTCGTCGCTGATCGAGTTGTATCGCAAGGCGCGTAATATCGATGGGGTCAAGAAGGTCCTGATCAGTTCCGGGCTTCGCTACGATCTTGCTGTCGAGTCGCCGGAATATGTCGAAGAACTGGTTACCCACCATGTCGGTGGCTATCTGAAAATTGCGCCGGAACATACTGAAACAGGGCCTTTATCGAAAATGATGAAGCCGGGTATGGGCAGCTACGACCGTTTCAAAAAACTGTTTGAAAAGTTTTCCCGAAAAGCCGGCAAGGAACAGTATCTGATTCCCTATTTCATCGCCGCACACCCCGGTACCACCGATGAAGATATGCTGAATCTGGCACTGTGGCTGAAGCAAAACGGGTTCCGTGCCGACCAGGTACAGAACTTCTACCCGTCACCCATGGCGACTGCCACCGCGATGTACCATACTGGGAAAAACCCGCTGAAACGGGTCAAACGCGACAGCGAAGTGATCAAGACACCGAAGGGTGACATTGCGCGACGACTACACAAGGCTTTTTTACGTTACCACGACCCGAACAACTGGCCGCTGCTGCGCGAAGCCCTGGTTCGCATGGGCAGAGAGGATTTGATTGGCAGTCGTAAAAACCAGTTAATCCCACTCAACCAGCCGCGCAATGATGGTAATTATCAAAGCCCGCGACGTAAAAACAGTTCCGCTAAACAGAATGCAAGATTGAAGAAGGGCCGTTTACTGACTCAACATACCGGATTACCACCGCGCAAATAGCGCGCGTCCGACTCTCGATTGCGGCTATCAGGCCGCCTCGTTTTCCTTGACCCGGTCATGGCAGCGCTTTATCGCCGCCGCCATTTGCTTGCCGCTTTGATAGCGCCCTTGCACTTCCTTATGCAAAGACTTGTTGATCACCGTCGCCACGCAGCTCGGCAGTTCGGGTTTATAGCGGCGAATATCGGCGTGTTTTTCGTTGGCGATGTTGTACATCAGATTTGCCATCGAATCGCCCTTGAATGGCAGCTCGGCGCTTAACATCTGGTACATCGTCACACCGAGCGAGAAAAGGTCGGCTCGACCATCGACTTTCTTTCCGGCCAGTTGTTCGGGTGACATGTAATAAGGACTGCCGAGCACGGTGCCGGTCTTTGTTTTGCTGGCGTCGGTCAGACAGGCGACACCGAAATCGGTAATCTTCGCCGTTTTGGCCTGGTCATCATAAATGATATTGGCCGGTTTGATATCCCGGTGTACCACATGCTGCTGATGCGCATAGTCGAGCGCCATCGCGATGTTCATAATAATTTCAAATACCCGCGTTACCGGGAGTAAGGTCTTGGCGCTGCAATAGGCCGTAAGAGCCTTGCCCTTCAGGTAATCCATCGCGATGTAAGCCAGGTCCTGTTCATCACCAACATCATAGACGGTCACAATATTTGGATGGTCAAGGCGCCCGGCTGCTTCGGCCTCGCGAAAGAAGCGTGTTTTCACTTCGTCGCGCATGTGGTCTTCAATTTCATCTGAAATCACCATGGTCTTGATCGCCACGGTGCGCCCGATCTTGTCATCGTGTCCCAGATAGACCATGCCCATCGCGCCACGACCGATTTCGCTATCGATCTGGTATCGGCCCAGTTTGGGTTTGGAAATGCCGTCCTTGCTGGAGATCAATGTTGCGCCGGGACCGGAATTGCCAGAACCACCGAGAACCACCGTATTCGCGGCCTGTTTGTTCTGCTCGATACGCTCTGCGACATCTTCGTATTTCGCATTATGTTCCTGAATAAAGTTGAATACGGAGACCGCCTTGTTGAATTTGCGTTTGCGCTCGTAATCGAGACCAAGGTTGTACATCTGACCCAGTAACGAATCATCCACATTGCAATCGCGCAGTTTTTCAAACGCCTGATCCAGATGCCCCTGCGAATGCAGCGACTGCCCGAGTTGGCGATTTGAAATCGATAGTTCGCTACGCACCTGTTGCAGGCGCAAATTGATATACTGGCGTGTCCCCAGCACCAGATGCCCGATGATTAGCATCACCACGGCGGACATCATTGGTAACCAGATCGATTTCACACTCATCATCATGAAATGGGCGTTGAATAGCATCAGCAATAAAAACAGGCTTAGAAAAAAACTGGTAGTGATACGGAAGCGGCCAAGCAAAATCATCAGGTACAACCCGATAGCAACCATTATTCCGCGTTGTGCCCATCCCGCCCAGTCGGGCAGATTAAACAGTTCGCCGTTGAGGATACTGGAAACACTGTGGGCAGCGGCCACGGTTGGCGAAATCGATTGACCGGTCGGGGTGAGTTGCGGGCGCACGAGGCGCGGGGAGGTAATCCCGATCAATATGATCTTCTGGCGGAACTCGCTGATGTCTACTGTATTGTCGAGCACATCGATTAGCGAATAGATTTTGAAAGGCGCCTTTCCATTCTGATCTTCGTAGAAGCGGGGATAAATATGGTAATTAATATCAGTATCCAGTTCCTTACCGCCGAGCATCGGTTTTTCACTCAGCCTCGAAACAATGTGCTGCATCGACAAGCCCTTACTACGGATCGCCATCATCAGCGCGAAGGAAGGCAGGTAGTCCTGCCCGTAACGCACGACCAAGGGCTCCCGATTAAACAAATCGTTTAGCCCGATCACCCCGATACCCCCTACCCGACGCGCCAGTGGAGCAATCGGAGGAAACAGGGCCTCTGCACGGGTTAGCGTTGGCCTAGGCCAGCCAAATCCTTTGTTCATATTGCTGTCGACCGAAATATTCGGTAACGAAAATTTTTGCATGTACTGCGGTAGTGGTTGTGTCAGTCCGCTGGCGGCTTCTTTGCTCTCAATATAGGGCATCGCCAGTACCACTCGCCCGGCAGCCTTGAAACTGGCAGCAAGATTGTCATCGCCACGCAGGGTGGACTCGGTAATTTTCAGCACCCGATTGACTCGCCGGCTCAGCTTTTTTTCCTGTTTCAAAATTTTTCGCAATTCATCGACCGACGCAAGACTGGCTTCGTACTGCCCCATGTCAAATGGCATGCTAAAACCGGTTACCGTCGGTTTAGCCTTGCTGATCAACTGCATGGTTTCGGCCAACACGTCTCGAGACCATGGCCAGGAACCCAACGCACGCAGTGACTTGTCATCGATTGCAATGATGACAATATCTTCATGCGGGTCTTTCTCGGAAGAAAACTGTACACCAAGATTGTAGGCGTAGCGATCAAGCACATTCAGCAAACCGAATTCAGAAATAGCTAAAAACGACAACATGATGACCAGTCCGATAAACCAGTCGGTTTTCAATTTGGCTTTATTAAAACGCATTTATTATTCGAAGTTTAACCTGATTTCGTAGGTGCAGGATTATCACCCGGGTGATAGATCTGTTATAGCTTATAAGTACCAGAAAGTCTGCCATAGATATCAATTAGCATGGTTTGCTGGTAACCAAGGAGCCTCTGATTAAGCTCATCTAGTGCAATGATCATTCTAGAAATAATTGCTCTTCGGGCCACATTCTTTTAGCCTTCTTTGACAACGCAAGGTGACCCAACTATGCCAGAATCGATTAAATTATTGTCCTCGCAACGGTTTCGGCCGTTTTTTATAACCCAGTTGCTAGGTGCTTTTAACGATAATCTTTATAAAAACGGGCTGACTATTTTTATTGCTTTTCAGGTCGCCAATGTATCGCAGGCACAAAGCAATATGCTGGTGAATATTGCGGCAGGTCTATTTATATTGCCATTCTTTCTGTTTTCTTCAATTGCCGGGCAACTGGCAGACAAGCATGAAAAGTCAATGCTGATTCGGCGCATCAAACTACTGGAAATTGCGATCATGTTTCTGGGTGGCATGGCGTTTATATTTCAGTCGCCAACGTTATTGGTGGCCATTCTGTTTTTAATGGGGACACAGTCGGCTTTGTTCGGGCCGGTAAAATACAGCCTGTTACCACAGGCACTCAAATCGACCGAGCTTGTCGGTGCAAATGCGATGGTCGAGTTCGGTACTTTCCTCGCTATATTACTGGGTCTTATCGCCAGTACATTCATCATTGGCCTGGGCACAATCGAAATGGCGATTGCGGTTGTCGTTACCGCACTTTTTGGTTTCTGGGCAAGTCGCAAGATTCCAAATTTGCCCGCTGTGGCCCCAGAAATAAAAATTAGTTTTAATATCTTCGCGCAAACAAAAAATATAATGCGCGATGCGCGCGAAAACCGGACCGTCTTCTACTCGATAATGGGGATATCCTGGTTCTGGTTTATCGGCATAACCTATGTCACCCAGTTGCCCAATTTCGTACGTTACGAACTCGGTGCAAGCGAGCAGGTTTATGTTTTATTACTGGCCCTGTTTTCACTTGGAATAGGCGCGGGTTCTTTTCTGTGTGAGCGCATGTCGGGACGTACCGTCGAGATCGGACTGGTGCCGATCGGCGCACTGGGACTATCGCTGTTTGGAATTGACCTCTATTTCAGTCAAGGCCCGGCAGCGGGCAACGAGCTGGTAACCATTTCTACTTTCCTGGCACAGACTTCCAGCCTGCGCATTGCATTCGATATCATCATGCTCGGCGTTTCAGGGGGTATTTACATCGTGCCTTTGTATGCGCTGGTGCAACAACGCAGTACACCGAAAAAGCGCTCGCGAATTATTGCTGCCAACAACGTGCTCAATGCACTGTTTATGGTGATCGCCACGGCCTATGCATTGTTTGCGCTCGCCGTCGGGGTTTCGATTCCGATGCTGTTTCTGATCATGGCGTTGATGAACGCCGCGGTCGCGGTGTTTATTTTTAAACTGGTGCCCGAATTTATCATGCGCCTGCTGGTCTGGTTGCTGGTACATGCGATTTACCGGGTTGATAAATCAGGGTTAGAAAAAATTCCCGCCGAAGGCCCCGTGTTACTGATATGCAATCATGTCAGTTTTGTCGATGCACTGGTGCTTGCAGGCTGCGTACGCCGTCCCATTCGTTTTGTCATGTATTACCGTATATTCGAACTACCCGTTCTTTCATTTATATTCAACACAGCGAACGCGATACCGATCGCCGGTGCACGCGAAGACCGGAAAATGATGGAACGAGCCTTCGATCAGGTCAGCGAAGCATTGCAGGAGGGCGAAGTCGTGTGCATTTTTCCGGAAGGAAAAATTACCCCCAGTGGTGACATGGGAGCCTTCAAACCCGGCATTACGCGAATCCTCGAGCGCAATCCGGTTAGCGTTATTCCGCTTGCATTGCGCGGACTCTGGGGCGGATTTTTCAGTCGTACCTACGGCAGTGCGATGTCACGATTTTTTCCGCGCGGCCTGTTCAGTCGCATCGAGCTGATTGCCGGGGAT
>QIJI01000453.1 GCA_003231795.1 Gammaproteobacteria bacterium | reverse complement strand
AAAAAGACGATTATAACGGACCCTTCAGGATACCGCCGCCTTCAGTACTCGAAAAGGGACTGCCGGCAGTAGGTTTCGCGAAGAACAAGGGCTGCTCCGAGGGCCAGCGCATTGACCACCAGCAAACTACTCAGCGCGAAGACGTAGTTATCCTGTGAGTAGACTCGAGCGCCTTCGACCAGATTGCCATCCCAGTTAATGTCCAGCAACCACCCGATCAGCGGTTGCATAACTGCACCGGCGCCAACCACACACATGTTCATCAATCCGAGCGCAGTACTACTGTAATTGAGGTCGTTCAATTCTTTGACTGAGCCGAAACTTACCGTCATCGCGCTGCCGCCGGCACCGACGATAAAAATCAGCATCATCAATAACACGGTGTTTTGCGGAGTTTGATGGACAACCATCGCAAACGCCAATAACGAGACTATTGCACCGGTAACAACAATGATATTACGCCGTCCGATACGATCTGAAAGCCAGCCCAGCAGGGGAGAGAATAGTGCCCAGCCGACAAATATCATCGATGTGATGCCAGCCGCTTCAGTGGTGCTGTAACCATAAGCACTACTAAGCCATGGCACGCCCCACAAACCGCCAAAGCCGAGCATGGTTCCCGCCATACCGAAACCGCTGAGCGCACAGATCCAGGTTTGCGGATTCGACGAAACCGCGCCGAGCCCTTTCAGTACCCCCGCGGTGGGTTGTTTCTGCTTTTGTTGCGCCGATCGCATTGGCACCAGCACAAATAGTAACAACGCCAGCAACAGTGCAACCGCCGCCAGTAGATACATGGTGCCGCGCCAGCCTATGCCCTCGACCAGTTGCCGTAACGGTGCCTGTCCAAAGATGGCCCCGAACATTCCCACCGATTGCAACAGCCCAGCCAGCAACGCGTATTGCGATGGCTTGAACCAGTAGCCCGCAATTGCGAGCGTGCCAACAAACGCAAATGCAACCGTGCCGCCAATGAGCGCGCGCCCGATTGAAGCGGTGACCAGCGAATCGCTGAAGGCAAACCCGATGGAAGCAAACATGCACAAAGCCGCTGCAAAACTCATTAATTTGCGCGGGCCGAATCGGTCGGTCAGCATGCCCACCGGCAATTGAATCGATGCGTAGGCATAAAAGTAAAAGGCCGAAAGCGAACCGAGCGCCGCACCACCAACGGCGAACTCGCGCATCAATTCGTTGGTCATCACGCTCGGCGATACGCGCTGCACGAAGGCATAGCCGAAAAACAGCGCCCCCAGCGCAAACGCGATCATGGCTTTACGCGGACTGGCGATCGTGGTTACTGATGACATCAGAATAACTCAAGCGAATCGAAGCATAGTAAACCAACTCGATATGGAGAAGATATCCGTGCAATTAAACGCAACTAAATTCTTAGGAACCTCTGAACAATCCGAAAGGGAAAATTAGCCCGGTAGAGCTGATAAATTTCATACATATTATTGATTTTTGATACCCACTCATCGAGTTCCCTCTGGTATCATTCCAAACCCGGTCAAGCGTGGTCGCTACCGGCATAATTATTTTATTTTGGCTATTAGGAGTCATAACCATGGCAACACTGGGCAAAGAAGTGCCTGCATCTGGGGCACAAAAGCAGATATTCCATTATATCGATAGCAAGCAGGTCGAGGGGAAAAGTGGACGCGGTGGTGATGTCTACAATCCCGCGACCGGAGAGATCACGGCACAGACGCCACTGGCGACTACTGCGGAAGTCGAAGTGGCAATTGCTTCCGCCCAGGCGGCATTCCCGGCCTGGCGCGACACCCCGGTGGGTAAACGCGCGCAACTCATGTTTGCCTTCAGAGACAAGATTGTTAAACACCTGGATGAGCTGGCGGAAATTCTGTCCTCGGAGCACGGCAAGACACTTGACGATGCAAAAGGTGAAATAACTCGCGGACTCGAAGTCGTCGAATTTGCCTGTGGTATCCCACAATTACTGAAAGGTGAATATAACCAGAATGTAGCCAATGGCGTCGATACCTGGAGCATGCGCCAGCCATTAGGCGTGGTCGCGGGTATTACGCCATTTAATTTCCCGGCAATGATTCCGTTGTGGATGTTTCCGGTAGCAATAGCCTGCGGCAACACATTTGTACTGAAACCTTCCGAGCGCGACCCATCAACCGGTTTGCGCCTGGCTGAGCTGTTTTCCGAAGCAGGTGCTCCTCCAGGGATATTGAACGTAATCAACGGTGACAAGGAAGCGGTAGATACCTTGCTCAGTGACCCGCGAATTCAGGGGATCAGCTTCGTCGGTTCAACTGCAATTGGCGAATACATTTACAAAACCGGCACTGCGCACGGCAAACGAGTACAGGCTCTGTGTGGCGCTAAAAATCACATGGTGGTTATGCCCGATGCAGACATGGACCAGGTGACGGACGCGGTAGTGGGTGCGGCTTACGGTTCTGCCGGTGAGCGCTGCATGGCTATCTCGGTTGTAGTCACGGTCGGTGATGAAGCCGCGGATATCATGATTGAGAAACTGAAACCTCGGGTTGCCGCGCTCAAGGTGGGTCCCTATACCGATGTCGCAACCGAAATGGGTCCGGTTATTACGCCGCAAGCACGCGATCGCATCGTCAACTACATCGACCAGGGCGTGGAGCAAGGCGCTGAGCTGGTACTCGATGGTCGCGGCGTTACTGTCGAAGGATATGAAAATGGCCATTTCGTCGGCGGCACTATATTTGACAAGGTGACGACCGATATGAGCATTTATACCGACGAGATATTCGGCCCGGTATTATCGATAGTTCGCGCCGAATCCTTCGACGCAGCATTGCAAATGGTGAACGACCACGAATACGGCAATGGCACCGCTATTTTTACCCGCGACGGCGACGCGGCTCGCGCCTACACCAACCGCGTGCAAATCGGCATGGTCGGCGTCAACGTGCCGATTCCGGTACCGTTGGCGTATCACAGTTTCGGTGGATGGAAACGTTCCCTCTTCGGGGATCATCATATCCATGGCCCGGAAGGTGTGCGTTTCTACACTCGCATGAAGAGCGTCACACAACGCTGGCCTTCGGGCATTCGTGCCGGTGCCGTGTTTAATTTCAAAGAAGGTGGTGAACACTAAAACCCGGTGGCATTAACACATCAGGAGTCGGCGGCAAAGCTTGCGCTGCCGGCCCCTTTGCTTTTCGATAGATTCGACTGACATAATCCCGACTGCGATGACTCTGCCACCTCACCGGGACGGTTGTTGCCTGCTGCAGTGGCAAGCTGCGATGCAACCTTCATATCGGGCTCGATTTATTGACCCGGGTTGACTCGGCAGTGGCTGCCCACATCGCCGCAAAAATAATACTGATAAACGCGCCCAGACCCACCGTTTTACCGATGGCCTCGAGCGGAGGCGTTTGTGAGAACATCAGGATTCCGAAAACCAGGATAGTGGTTACCGCACAGACCCACAACGATTTGAAAGTAGTATCCCATTCATCGTTATTTTCCGGCAGCCGGTTAAAAAAGAGCGCATAGTCGAGACCGAGCCCTACCACCAGCAATAATGAAATCAGATGGAAAATGCTGAGCGGGCTACCCGTTAGCACCAGTATCGCCGCGGTAACTATTGCTGCCGACAAGGAGGGAATCATAATTTTCAGGGGTCGTTTCGTGTTTTTGAACGCAAATGCCAACGCGGCGTAAATCAGCAAAATGCATCCGAGCATACTCAGTGCCACCCTGTCCACACTATGCGCAACCAGATCGGTCGAGGCCGTTTTAAGATGCAGGTAGTACAGCTCGTCGCGATCTTCGGCAAACTGTTTTATCCTGGCTTCATCATTGATGCCATGTAACAGAATTACGCCACCGGCTTCATTTTCGAAATCAAACAACAACGAATTCAGCTTGCCACCAATGACAGTTTCCCTGAGCGCAGCGGGCTCAATCAATTCCAGTTGTTTCGCTTTTCGCACGTCATCAATAAAAGGATCAAAGGTATTTTTTCTGAATGGTAGATCGACCAGGGCCTGCTTCAGATTCTCCTGCAGACTCTCGATATCGATGATCCGGGATTGGTTGAGAGACTGGCGTTGCCTACTGGGCAGAAAATGGGAAGCCATGTCATAGCCGTCGATGGCCTTGTCGTCGACCAGGGCATCCAGATAAGATTGAATATTCTCACTGTATTGCAGCACGGCTTCATTGTCTTTTGCGGTAATCATCATCATGCTGCCGCCGTACCAGAATCCAAGATCCGAACGCAACAGCTTTCCTTCGGCACGACGACTCTCGCTGACAGGGCTTAATGAGTCGACGTTCAGATGTAACACCGGAACACCGGAAAAACTTAACAGACCCAATGACACAAGCGCCCCAACGACGACGGCCCAGCGTAACGCGGGCGCCTTCTGCCCCCAGATTTTTAAATGATGGTTAAGTTTATCCAGCCCCGGTTTCGACTGACCTGGGCCGGATGCGAGCGCCGGCAGTACCCAGCGCGAAAACATCGCTGCGCTGACCAGTCCCGTGATGGTAAACAGACCGAGTTGCCTCAGCCCCTCGAAACCGGAAATCAGGAACGCGGCATAAGCCACCACGGTTGAAAACACCCCGAGCTTCAAGGTACCCCAGATTTTTTCCAGATCCGCCTGGTTTTTAGTGTCGTCACCTCTGAGACAGGCAAGCATATGAATCGGGTAATCGACCGCGACGCCAATCAGGGTGATACCAAAGGCCAGCGTAATGCCCTGAATTTCATCGTATAGCAGTAAAATCGCGGCCATGGCCACGGCAACGCCTGCAACCAACGGGCAGATGACAAGTATTACCGTTTTTAGAGATCGATAGACAGCAAACAAAAACAACGTTACCAGAACGATCGCAGCCAGGGTCAACCACTTGATGTCATTCTGAATGTCTTCCCCGGTTTCGACCGCAAAAACGGCAGGTCCAACCATGATCTGATTCATGCCGGGGAGTTGCATCGAAGCGTATAGTTCACGTATCTCTTTCACCGCCGCGATCTGATTTTCCATTTGGGAAATATCCGCGGCGATTTCGACCAGAACCAGGGTTCTGCTACGGTCATCCGAAAACCAGACCCCGTTGATTTCGATGGGTCGCTTGTGCCGGCTGACTTTACCTTGCCAGTCATCCAGCAACCCGCTGATTTCACCCGTCGGATCCTGGCGCAGATATCGTTTTTCCAAAGGTGCTGCGGACGACGCCAACCCTTGCAGTCGCTGTTGTAACGATGACTTTAATCCGTTCGCCGAAAATTGGTTGGACAGATCGTTGGGGGTTAACAGATAACGATACTTCTGCAAAAACTCCAACACACTCTGGTTCAGGTTTTCGGCGTTATTGATCACCCGACCGAAGGTTTTCGAGGCTCGCAGTTTTTCAGTTATGCGTTGATTAAACTCGGCTAGCACATCTTCCGGCAGACCGGAAAATGCGAGGAAAATCATATTTGAAGACGCGCTTTTATCCAACTGGTGGTGCAGCAACCGCTCAAATTTAGTATCGGGTTCGGGCAAAAATAACGTCAGGTTGTTGGCAATCTGGAATCTTGAGGTGACTATCACGATTGCGGTGAATACAAGCCCCATAACGATGACTGCTTTATAGCTTGTTGTCCCCACGGTAACTCGCGTTATATTTTACTAGCCTTTTCTAGCTTATCGTAAATCAGGGTCATGACGGATTCGTCACCATCAGCCTGGATAGTCACATACCTGAGAATACTGGACTCGTTTCCAGACAATATGATCTTTTGGGCATAGTCTGAAATCTCCTCCGTTTTGGGTATCAGTTCCAGGGTCCAGTTTTCACACAGACCTGAAATCGTCATGTCATAGTATTCGCCCAACATCTCGAAATTTCCGGCGAGAATGTAACGAATGCTGCCGACAGTGGCTTTCAGTACCGGGTAAGACTCGATCGAATAGTATTTCTGTTCCACGACCATGCCTTGCCTTTTAGTATCACCGAGCTTTTCAACCAGCATAGTATCGCCATCTACCACAATTTTCTCGGCCATCGGTGAAACGGTTACTTTTTCAATATAATCCGGGGCGCGGTACTGGATATTACCTTCGATTACCAAATCCGCAGACAGAAACATCGACTGACGGGTTTCAACAAAATTGAGACTGGCATAACTGACCTTCGACAATTCCTGCATCAAACGCTCAACCGTCCAGATTTTTTCAGCCGCGTTGGCAACGGGCACTAACAGCGTGTAACCCATTATCGTCAGCAGGCATAGTTTTATCGAAAGAACGTTTTTAGTGACCATATCTGCTTCAGTACGATTTTCTCTGTG
>QIJI01000117.1 GCA_003231795.1 Gammaproteobacteria bacterium | reverse complement strand
TATCAAGCTTGAAAATCCCCGACTGCTTTACCTGGCCGCATTGTTTCATGACATCGCCAAAGGCCGTGGTGGCGACCATTCGGTGCTCGGGGCCCAGGACGCGACCCAGTTTTGCCTGCAACACAAGCTCAACCGCAAGGAAACCAGAGTTGTTTCGCAACTGGTGCGTGACCACCTGTTGATGTCGGTTACGGCGCAGCGCAAGGACATCAGCGACCCCGACGTGGTGCGTGAATTTGCGCGCCAGGTCGGCAGCATGAATATGTTGAATTATCTATACCTGTTGACGGTTGCCGATATTCGCAGCACCAATCCGAAACTTTGGAACAACTGGAAAGATGCGTTGCTGAAACAGTTGTACCACGCGACCAAGCTGTCTATTCGCCTGGGTATCGACCATGCACCTGATATCGATGACATCATCCAGGAAAATCGCGACGCGGCATTTGAAATCATGGCCGATCTGCCCTTCACAGCGGAACAGATTAACTCCGTCTGCGACCGTGTTCCCGGTGATTATTTTTTGCGTCACAATCCGCTCGAAATCAAATGGCATACCAACGTGATTTTAAGCCATCCGGATCAACCCCGCCTGGTCAGTATTCGCCAGTCCACGCATACCCGAAATACCAAGGTTTTTGTTTATGGCGACGAAGTGCCTCATGTATTTTCGCAGGTCACCGGAACCCTCGGTTCACTCGGCCTCAGTATTTTGAATGCCGAGATTTTCACCACCAAAGATAACAAAATCATGGATACCTTCATCATTCAGGATCGCAACAACGAGGCCGTAACCGATGCGGAAGTGATTCGGCAAATCGAACAGCGGTTGTTGCAGGCGATCAAGTCAGACTCAATTTACGAAGGCCGTTTCAACACCCGCAAATCGCGTCACTTGAAAGTTTTTGATCGCCCCACCGAAGTCCGCTTCGAACAGGACCATTTGAACAGCCGGACGGTAATGGAAATCAGCGCACTCGATATGCCCGGATTGTTATCGGTCATCGCCAATGTCATCGCGGAAATGAATATCAGTATCATTCACGCGAAGATCTCAACGCTGGGTGAAAAAGTTGATGATATTTTCTACCTGACGACTGCGGACGGTAAAGCGATTGCCGATGAGGCAATTCTGCAGGAACTGGAACAGCGCCTGGTAGCCGCGCTGGAAGCGCGTAAAGCAGCCTGACTGGTATCGGTCGCTTATCTTGTCCAGTTATCTCGGAAATTTAATTGATCATGCCGTCGACGGTGAAAACAACCGGATTGTTTTCGATTATGCCTATCCTGTGCGGAAATCCCTGACAGGCGCAGTCGAACAGTTACGCTCCATGCATGGAGACGGATGTTTTTTTCTGCCGATGTCCGGTCAATCCTGTGGCGGTGGAGTGTTCCAGTCACGGCCGGATACGGCGGCAGTCGTTGTCGCTCTGCAATTCGAGGCTTGTGCAAATCCACGGGTACATTCGCAGTCGAGTTTCGATCTTGCCGCTATCGAACTGGATGAGATTGTTATCGATAGTGAACAGCAACTGATTTACTGCGGCGCGTCAATAACCCTCGAACAACTCAACCAGGAACTGGCAAACAAAATCGGTTATCACTGCAAGGTAGCCGGTGCCGATTTAACCAGCTACCGGTACGCTGCCACCGGTGCCACCTTTATGACCGGTGGTATGGGCCCGCAACGGCGTTATTTCAGCGACAGTGTCATTCAGGCTGCTATTTTCGATGGTAAAAAAGTTGTCATCGTGGAAGAAGATGCGCTGGAGAATTATGCCGGTACCTATGGCTGGAGCGGGATTGTTACTGCTTTATGTTGCCGTTATTTCCGTTTTCCGCAAAATGAATTTTCTTTTGCAATTCCAGTCAGTAATGAACCGCAAAATCTGGCACGGCTTCTGGCCCATCTGGCCGCTTTTACCTATCTTGAACTGGATTCCGGGCTGGCACTGTCCAGCAGTCACTGCAGCGACCTGATTCTCGGGCTCGAACACGTCAGCCGGGAATCCTTTCAACCTTTATTGCAAAAATCCGGCGACGAAGCGATGCACAAACGCGCGCTAGATTTACAAGACAAAATGGATATCGCCAATGCGCAGGGTCTGATATTTGTGCATGCCATGTGCGAACGCAACATTGATGAGTTTCTACTGCTTCTGCTCGACGATGCCGACAGTGACGAGTTGACCATGGCCGGCATCCCGCTGGAACAGGTCGAGATTTTCAGAGACGCCGAAGAAATGCGACTGATCCGTGAAGCAATTCCCTACGCAGCACGTATGCAGGCTACGGATGCCCGTTTCATCTATAAAAATCATACTGATGCCAACATCCGACTCGCGCCTGACGAAGTTGAAGCTGAGATGCAAAAATTGTGGCAGATCAATCGCGAATATGTCGAAGCTGCCGAAGTCTGCATTCAACAGCACGACCAGGTCGAAGGCCAGGTTCTGGTCTACGGCCACCTCAATCCTTACGGGGTCGATCCCCACAACCGCGTCACTATCAGCAGCAGCGACGAAGACGCTTTTGAGCAATGCCGTGAACAGTTAAAAGTTTTGAGGGAACATTACTATCGGCAACTGGCCGCTTTATGCGAACAGACCGGAGCCCGTTTTATCGGCGGCGAAAAATCCGCCGATTCCGAAATAGCCATATTCCACGCACTAGGCGGACCGCAGAATTGCCCATCGGAACTGCTGCGCAAATTCGAACGACAACGGGAAACCATCCGCGCAGCAGCTACGATCTTCAACTGGCGAGCTATCGCACCTTATTGACTCCAATTCAGATAGCCAACGGGTAAATGGTTTGAAAAAGGGAGGTAAGAGCAAGTAATTCAAGAACAGAAAGCTTTTTTGTCTGGTGCCCTACCCGCATTGAAGTAACCGGTACACTGCCCCTTAATTCGATAACAACCGGGTCAGCCCTGGCAGGTTGATCGCCGGGCGCATGCCGAGCGCTTTCAGTTCTTCGATTACTGGCACCGGTAACGCCTGCCCTTCTATTTTCTGGTTGAGTACACCACCTATTACCACTGGCAACGATAACGATGCCTGATCGAGCATTTGCCTCAGTTGTTTACCGTATTCCAGCGCCATACCGTTGTGGGTGCTCAGCAAAAGTGCATCTGCCGAATGAGTTTTGACCGCCTCGACCAGATCCGAGGGATTCTGTTCGGCACCGAGATAAATAACGGTTGCGCCCGCCTCACCGAGTAACTGCGCCAGTGCACCCGAGGCATGAGCGTGCACGTCGCTGGATGCGACGACCAGGCACTGTCCTGCTACCCGGGCAGTGAACTCAGGCGTCGTGAACAGATCACGATGCTGATCGACAACAGATTCCGCCAGCGTCAGCATATCTGTTTTAATCTGTTTCGCAGGATCACGTCTGGCGGCGAACAACTGCTCAAACCCTGACGCACCCAGCTTTTTTAGCAGCAGCAATAATTGCAGCGGATTACGGATATCAACGCCCATTTCCTGCAGGCCAGTTAACGCGTTATTGAAAATTTCACGTCCATCCCCATAAACACTGTCGGCAAACGCTTCCGCAGCCGAGAAATCAAAATGTGGATAAAGTCTGCGTGCTGTCGCTTCGACCTGGCGCCCGAACAACTGCGCCTCGATAATTTCGTCCGCCGATGGAATCCGGATCGCTTCCGACACCGGCAACGGCAGTACCGCGTGACCACTCGGCGTATGCATTTGGGCAAGGATGTCCCACATCAGGTATTCAGCGGTAACGGCACGGTTCTTTTCGAAATCGGGGCCGAATGAAATTGTGTCGCCGTAAAACATCGAACCGACGTGTTCACCCTGATGGATCCGTTGTAATGCAATCACCCAGCCGGCTCGTTTAACCGGATCCGACGTCAGCCCGCCGATGCAATGGGTCAGTCGAGCGCCGATCAATTCTTCAACAATGTATCGCTCAAGCATGGCCCAGGCGGCGATGCTGGCGCAATCGCGGAATAACGCGCCGAAACCGTCTTCAAGATAGGAATGCAACATAACACCCTGATCTCGAAATGTGGCGAGTAACTCCATCGCCTGGCAGGTTTCAACCGCAGTAGTGGTTGCGTCGCTCCAGCCCGGAGCCTCGAAAGTAAAATACTGCGACAGGTTTCCAATAGTGGTGCAACCAATTCGTAATGCGTTACAGGTATTTGCAACCGAGGCCGGCTGGCCGATCATAAAATCGCCGAGATGAGGTTGAATCGGTGCTGATTGCGCCAGCAATTCCCAATCCTGTTGTCGTTCCAGCATCGGCCCGGTTTCTGCTGCTGCCCCGGCACGACGTTCGGACGGCAGTCCCATACGCCGGTCCAGCGCAACCCCGGCTCGATCGAGTCGGAATCCATGGGCTGCAAGCTCGCGATTTATCTGCGCCAACGCTTCGGCGGTGGTCGCTATGTCATTCAAGCCGATATGCGCGTGATACATAATATGTCCGTCGCGCATCGCCTGTTGCTTATATTCAAGCTCAGAGTCGACCGCGTAGTGCTGCATGAAAGCCGAACGACCGATGTTGATACCGGAAGCAATATCCCGCGCCTTCTGCCGCAATTTAGAGTAATTCGGCAATGGTTGGCGCAGCAAATTTCGAATCAGTGACTCATCAAATGGGGTTTCGAATGCTGCGCGGGCTTCGGCCATTTATCTTTTACGATTCCGACCAGACGGCAAATTCATTGTCGCAGGGTTCGCAGAAATGGAATCTTCTGCCGCCGGGGAAGGTAAATATTGGTTTTACCACCCTGCCGCCGGCAGATTCGATTTTTTCCAGCGTCGCCTCCAGATCTTCGCTGTAAAAAACCAGTAATGCGGAACCCGTTTGAGCATTTGAGTAGAGCTCGGAACGATAAAATCCACCATCCAGACCCTGATCCGAAAAAGCGCAGTAATCCGGGCCGTAGTCTTCGAACTCCCAGCCGAAGACTTGTTTGAAAAAAATCTTCGTGGTTGCAAGCTCCCGTGACGGAAACTCGACATAATTCAGTTTTTCATGCTGTTTCATTATTTTCCCCTGCTTCGCGTTTAAGCCATACCGCTGTATCGTGGAAGATTGCACCGCCATTGGGTTTACCCGGTTTTGCCGATACCAGCGCGTTAACCCCGAGCCCTTCGATAAAGGCATTATTTGGCCAAATACATTCGATAACCACCACTCCTTGTTGCAGGCCGCTAAACAGGCGCGCCTGCAGCAAGATATCGGCCAGCCGGTTTCCAACTCTGACCAGATCACCGTCATTCACACCTAGCTCGCTCGCATCATCGGGTTGCAGTAGTAAGGTAGGCTGTTTTTCAGCACGCTGTGAAGTTGAAGTTTCGGTAAAACTGGTATTCAGAAACTGTCTCGCCGGTGCCGCGACTAGCCGGAAAGGATGCGATTCGTCGATATCATTAAACGGTGGCATGTAATCCGGCAGCGCCGGCATACCAGTGAAGTCTGCGCCTACCCGGCTCCAGTCAGGTTTAAAGTGGAATTTTTTATCCGGTGTAGCAAAGCCATCGATAAAATTACTGGTTTCGAAGCCGGGCGCACAATCGAGCCAGTGATCTTGAAACAGGCTTGCCTCATCCGGCAGGCCGGTTCTTTTGAGGCTGTCATCGATTAACTCTCTTGCGCTCATGTCGAATCCGGGGTGACTGAAACCGAGTCTTGCGGCCAGTTGCTGTAGTACCCAATGGTTGGAACGGGACTGCGCGAATGGATTCACCAGCGAGCGTGTCACCTGGAGGTGCGAATGGCCGCCGGCCTGATAAAAGTCATCGTGTTCGAGGAACATAGTTGCCGGTAACACGATATCCGCCATTGCCGCGGTCTCGGTCATGAATTGTTCATGCACACAAACGAACAGGTCATCACGCGACAAGCCCTGAACCACCTTGCGAGTTTCAGGCGCCACCACAATCGGATTGGTGTTTTGCATGATCATTGCAGAGACTGGAGGCCCACCTTGAAGGTCGGATTCATTACCACACAGAATATCGCCAATGCGCGACTGATCAAAAATACGAGTCGCTGGATCGAGTACATCGAGGCCCATGATGATCGTTTGATCAATTCCGTACATGCCACCATTGGAGTAGAGCGCGCCACCACCCGGATACTGCCAGGCACCGGTGAGCGCCGGTAAACAGGAAGCCGCATGCATATTGGCAGCGCCGTTACCCGAGCGGGTAAAACCATATCCGAGTCTCAGAAAACTGCGTTCCGTATTTCCATAAAGGCGGGCAAATTCGATTATTTCGGCTTCGCCAAGCCCAGTAATTTCTGCGGCCCATTGGGGCGATCTGGTCTGCAGAT
>QIJI01000475.1 GCA_003231795.1 Gammaproteobacteria bacterium | reverse complement strand
ATCAGTGCAGCGACAATGCCGCGCACAAATGCAACGCTAATGACATCGCTGCCACCTTCCATCGCGAATTTAGCGGTAGTCGGCAGGAATACCACACCCAACCCCGAAAGCATTATATAAGCAATGCCGATGGAGTCACGTGACGGGTCTTTTACGATGGGTGCAGGGGTGTTCAAAACTGCCTGTATTTAATATCAGGCGCGACCTTATCACAGGATAATTGGTCTTATCTAAAATTATTTCGGCGGCAGTCAGGCATGATGTTTTTCGTGTTGAACTGCGCGCTGAATCCGAACCTGAACAGTGTCGAGACTACTTCAAACACCGATTTTCCGGGTCAGAGAGCAATTTCTGGTATTGTTGGAATCAATTGCTCTCTGGCACATATTGTCCCAGGCGCAGGTTACGAAAAATTTCGATCCGACGGATGGCTATTCGCGCCATCATAGGTATGAACGTTTTCAATAAGGTACGGGTCAACACCCTCAAGGCATCCAACGTTAACTCCATATTGGTCTGGATTTGATCGGCGTTTGTGATGTGTGTAGACGCCACAGTTAGAACAGAAGTAGTGCTCCGCTTCTTTTGTATCAAATTGGTAGAGTCTTAACATGCCTTCGCCCTTGACAATCTTTAGTCCAGACAGGGGCACCGATGCAACAACAGCGCCTCGTCGACGACAAATGGAACAGTTACACCTGCGGGCATCTACGATGCCTTGGGGTAAACTGAGTTCCAGTTCTACAGCACCACAGTGGCAAGTGGATTTGTGTACCGGTGTTATTTCGGTTTCACCAACTTTTTTAATCATTGAGATTCCTCATCTGTGTCGTTACATTCTGCATTCGCGGTGAGCGGCTGATCCGACTGAAGCGTTTGTCAGGTTTTGTCAATGTATCCGGATTCCATTGCCTGTCGCTGGTCTTCGAATATAGCCATCGCGGTGGTCATGCGTTTGAAGCCAGCTTTTTCATAGAATGGTTCTCTGCCCGGAACCGAGTACAAGATGATTTTCCGGTGACCGCGTGAACGACTCACGAGGTCAGTGAGGATAGCGCTACCAATTCCGCTACCCTGTTGATCTGGAAGAACCGCTATATCGCAGATATAGGCGCAGTCCACTCCGTCGGCCAGCACTCTACCCACGCCCACCATTCGGTTCGACTCGCGCGCAAAACACACGAACATGCTGTTTGCAAAGGAAACCTTTAGATCGGCGGGTTTCTTGTTACCCAAAGGGGCCGCTGCGAAAAGACGGGACAGCTCTTCCCAGTCGACTTTATCGATTGAATGGCTCCAAACTATTGGCACTTGTGTCTCCTTACGAAATCTGACGTCGCGACATCCGGTTGAAAAGGCGCGCCGCGATTGTTTCATCCGAAATTTGGATCAGTCGATTTTACCGCATTTTCATTTGCCCTGGCACGGTATGGTTCGCGTGATTGGACTAATCAAGCGAATTCAAAACTGTCGCCATGCGTTTAACCAGTTTCGGTATGCGCCTTTCATCAGCACTGGAAAATCCCAGAACGATGCCAGACCGATCCAGGGGTTCAATACAGTACACTGACAAGGGTAACGATTCGATACCTTGTTTGAGCAGCGCGCGATGCACGGTCAGATCATCCAGATCATTCTTTAACCAGGCCAGCATGTGCATTCCCGCATCTGTCGACTGGGGTTCAAGCGTATCTGCGCAGTCGTTCATCAGGCATTCGAACAAAACGTCGCGACGATCCCGATAAATGCGGCGCATCTTTCTGATATGTTCAACAAATCGACCGTCATTCATAAATTGGGACAATGCCTCTTCGACCACGGCCGATGAGCTTTGCCCCAGTAGATTCCGGGCTTTGGCAAACGTTTCCACGAGCGCGGGAGGAACGACGATGTAACCCGTCCGGATCGCCGCAAACATGGATTTCGAAAATGTACCTACATAAAAAACGCGACGCTCGCTATCCAGCGCGCTGAGTGCGGGTAAAGGGCGTCCCCGATAACGGAATTCGCTGTCGTAGTCGTCCTCGATAACCCAGGCGTCATTTTCGTGAGCGTAGTTAAGCAATGCCAGCCGCCGAACCAGACTCATCGTGGTTCCCAATGGTTGCTGATGCGAAGGTGTTGTAAAGATGATTGCGGGTTTCGGATATTTTTCTACGGCGTAGTTTATGTCCAGGCCTTCTGCATCGATTGGAACCGGCACAACCCTGGCTCCCATTATCTGCATCACATCGCGCCCTGCGATATGCCCGGGGTTTTCGTACCAGACCGTGTCGTCCTTGTTGAGCAGCACAAAAGCAATCAGAACGAAGGCCTGTTGCGCACCTGAGGTTATGACAATTTGATCGGCTTCTACCTGCATGCCGCGTGCATCGGTCAAATGTCTGGCAATAGACCTGCGAAGAGCGGTACTACCATTAACCTGCCCATAACTCAGATGATGACGCTCGTCGCGGCTCATCGCGTCCAACATATATTTGTTCCAGATTTTGACCGGAAATCGGTCCAAAGCAGGCACTCCCGGGCGAAATGGCTCGGTTTGTCCATGTCGCATGCTTGCTTTTGACGACATGATCGAGCGCGCGCGATCCGATATTTCGATATCAGGAACTCTGGCTTTGTGACGTGGCAGCCTCATTTTGGGAGAGGCTTCAAAGTCCAGTCCCTCTGCAATGAAGGTACCGGCACCTGTCCTGGATTGAGCGTAACCTTCTGCGACCAGTTGCTCGTAAACCGACTTCACGGTAATCCGGGATACGCCAAGTTCGCGCGCCAGTTCACGCGTTGAAGGCAATTTCTGCCTGGGCTCAAGCGTGCCGTCGAGAATTAACCGCCGCAACGATGCATCAAGCTGGCGATAGATCGGGACGCCTGAGTCTCGGTCCAGATTAAACTGGAAGAGTAGAGCTCCTCCCGGAGATTTTGGCATGAGCACCTCAAATGGGCTTAAACAATTTTCAATAATGGATATATATTATACGTCCAATTATTATTAGCATCTGTCTTAGCCCGGAAATTTCATAAATTATGCACGATCTCGCTTGCCCATTGATTCCACAAGGAATATTTCCTCAGTCGCCCGGAATCGTTGATACGAGACTTCTTCGAAAATTTCCTTGTGAAATCAATGTTCTGCGCGATTTTCGTGCAAATTTATGAAATTTCCGGGTTAAATCAAGCTTGGGCGAGTCATTCCCTGAGCATTGGGGTCAGGCACGTCGTAACCAGGGTGGCGGACGGCGCCAGGAATTTACATGAAACTGAGCCGGTTTGGAAAATGATGAAAATTGAAGACTATAGCAACTCGTTGGGGCTGCAACTGTTGTCGCGCTGGCAAACAGGAGATGCCGATGCTAAAAAGGAGATGACTGCTTTTTTTGATGCGGCCATTGCTGGAGAATTCGATGCAAACTTCGGCGTACTGGCTCCTTCGAATGAAGTGCATGCCACCGCGTCAGTACACATGCTGGCGCTTGCTGTGCTGCATGACTTATATGGGATTGAATCAGCCGAGTACTACAAAACCGATCCGTATCGCTATGTCCGGACAAACCTGGCGGTTAGTCGCCTGTTAGGTGTCAAGAAACTCTATATGACCTGGGCGCTCTATGCATTAACCTGCGAACCACTGGGCCAGCCAATGATGTACCCGGACCGATTTCCTCCGGGAGCCGATCCCGATGTAACACTGATCAATAAGGACAATTGGCGAGCACTCGGCACCCCAGATTTCACCAGCGGCGTCCCCAAAGCCATCGACGACATCATGCGTATTACCGAGGAACTCACCGGAATGGCACCGCTGTTGCAGATATCCGCACCCTATAGTCTGGCTGCAGATATTTATGGACAGGAACCTTTACTGACTGATGTAGTACATGATCCTGACAACGTAAATGCGCTGTTAGACCATCTCGCCGACACAGTATTGGGGCCGTGGATGGATCATCACATTGAGACCTTTCCCAACGGCTGGATCGAATTGTCAGATGCCTCGGGGTCACCTTTTTTCATCGGCGCGGAAAACTGTAAAAACATGTCGATCCGCGCCATCCAGTATATGCTCAGAGACAAACCCTACGCTGATCGCGTGTATGACAACAACTACCGTGGAGATTATGTTACGCAGGCGACCAGGAGGGCTCGTAGCTCACGCCGTAAATCCTCTCGCAGAGAGGCGGCCAGCGGGATCGATCTGCTGGAGCTGACAGAAGCGAAATATAGCGTTTGCAAAGGTTTCATGATGCGCCTTGAAGCGGACAAGGTTGATGTTTCATTTTATGAGGATCAGTCCATTCAACGCAATATTCCGCTGACTGCCGGCATCGGTTCCTGCCAGATCGACCGCAACAGCATTGGCGATCTGAACGCGGCAAAGATTAATATTGCAGACGATACCCGAGCCTTTGTCGAGTCCATTAAACGCATCTGCGAAACCATAGATCTGCCCGAAGACAACTTCGTGCAAGATCCATGGCCCAGCCACGTCTATTTTGAAGACGTCAACGCACAATCTCAGTTTGAACTTATTGAACTGGTTTTGAATGAAGTTAGAAAGGGCGGAAGCTTCGAGCGACAAAAAACCTGCTAATCCAAAATAGGGCGTGGTGTACAAATTTCCAGCTTGGTAATTTAAACTGAATCTACGGATTCAGCAGCCGTACATTTTAATTAATTGGTTATACTGACCCGTACTTCGTTCATAACCACAACACAAAAGCATGGGAACAGTAACGGACATCATCAAGGTCGAATTCTCCGTTGGTGAATTGGTGCATCATCGCCTTTTTGACTATCGAGGAGTCATTGTGGATGTCGACCATCATTTCCAGGCAAGCGATGAGTGGTACCAGGCAGTCGCAAAATCCCGGCCTCCGAAAAACAAGCCCTGGTATCATGTATTAGTTCACGGGAGTGATCATTCTACCTATGTTGCTGAACAAAATTTGGAGTCCGATGACCTTTTGGAACCCATCAATCATCCTATGGTGAGACACTTCTTTTCCGCCTTCGAGCACGACAGGTATACCCGCATCGACCGGGATAATTAATCCGCATACTCAAGTCAATGCTCTGCTATCACTATCGCAGGCACAAAAAAAGGCCAGAAAAAAATCTGGCCTTCTAATTTTTTGCTGAACTGCCTGTCACATCAGTAACAGGCGGTTCAACTAAAGTGCAACGATGTTTTCAGCCTGGGGGCCTTTTTGACCATCAGTGATGGTGAATTCAACTCGTTGTCCTTCGGCCAAAGTTTTAAAACCGGTGCCAGTAATTGCACTGAAATGTGCGAATACGTCGGGACCAGATTCCTGTTCAATAAAACCAAAACCTTTTGCATCGTTAAACCATTTAACTTTGCCAGTTGTTGTGTCGGACATGATGTGTACCTATATAAAAAAAAGAAAACCCACAACAGGGTATAACGCCAGAGATCAGGCTATAACTTATTGATTACAGTATGCATTTGAAAAATGAAACAATACGAAGAGAATAATAAACTTATACGAGGGCTCAAGCTGGTGCGAACTGTATCGTTAAATTCATCGATGTCAACCTATTTTTTGGTTATTTCTTGCTGTAATCCTGCTCAACCACCGCGATTCTTGTTTTGTAGTTTGAGTACCATCGACTTTTGCCGGTTTCCTGAGCGATTTGATGCTCGGCCTGGGCTTTCCATTTTTTGATCGATTGGAGGTCGGACCAGTAGGATACTGCGATTCCGAGACCGTCACGCGCGGATTCGAACCCGAGAAACCCGGGTTGCTGTGCCGCGAGTTCTTCCATCCGAGCTGCCGTTTCAGCGTAACCCTCGAGATCGTCGGTTTGTTCGCTGGAAAAAATAACCGCGTAGTAAGGAGGGTTAGGCGTATTGGCAATTTTGCTCATGATGAATCCGGTAGTTTTAAGTAACCTATGATAAGTCAGAGTTTCTTTAACAGCCGAGTTGTTCGGCCAGATTGATAATACTGGTGCTGTGCAGATCATTCATGTCCCACGGCGCTACCGACTTGGGATTATCGCGACCGTATTCGAAAGGGCGCTCGATGTAAGCGGTTTTCAGCCCCAGTTCGCGTGCCGCCTGCAGGTCGCTATGATGAGCCGCCGCCAACATAACCTGATGCGGTTGCAAATCAAAAGTTCTTACAACTCCGAGGTAAGTGTCGGGATGCGGTTTGTACTTGCCGAAATTCTCGGCGCTTAAAATACAGTCCCAGGGAATTCCGGCATTTTTAGTCATGTTACACAACAGTCCGATGTTGCCGTTTGACAGTGAGCAGATGGTGAAATGTGACTTCAGACGGGTCAGACCTTCAACGGAATCCGGCCAGGGAGTGAGTCGATGCCAGATTAGGTTCAGATGTTGGCGATCGGTTTCAGCCATTGAGTCCAGGCCAAATTCATCCAGTATCTAA
>QIJI01000441.1 GCA_003231795.1 Gammaproteobacteria bacterium | reverse complement strand
GCAGTGTTTATCGACATGGATTACTCGGAACAGATCACATTCAACGTGGTCAATGACGGTATCGGTGACCCGAATGAAACGGTCGTGTTCACCATCGACAGCGCAGATAATGCGGCGATTGGCAGCAAAAACGTACATCAGGTAACGCTGATCGAAGGCAACGTAGCGCCGCAGGCGAGCATACAGTTTACCCAGAGTGGCAATCCGGTTGGTTCAGCCGATACTTCGCCTAATAATATCGGTATTATTGCGCTTGCAACCGATGTGAATACCCCGATGCAGACACTGAGTTATGACTGGTCCGGCAGCGATGGCTCGTTGATCAATCCCGGTAATTCGGCGAGCTGGGCCGCTTTTGCACCTCCGCTACCCGGCAATTACCTGATTGACCTGGTGGTGACGGATAACGGCACACCACCACGATCAACTCAAGTCAGTCGGATTTTGAACGTCTCCGTGGCGCCAGTAAGTGCTGACGACGACGAAGACGGTATCCCCAATTTGCTCGATCCATATGACAGTTCGGCAGGCACCGGTGATCCCAGCAATCTGAACCTGATTCCGGATCAAACGGTCGACGTTCCAAATTCGGTGATTGTCGAAACTGATCCCGGTCTGAAAATTTCTCGTGGAAGTACAGCGCAGGCTGCCAACAGCTTCGGTGTTTTGTTAACCGACGACGAAATTGCAAATTTCGGCAGTGTCAACGGCACCCCGCCGGTCAATCCGATCGATTCTTTGCAACATGTCGGGGGCATTTATGACTTCAAGGTGAGTGGCCTGATTCCCGGCACTTCAGCCAGGGTGGTAATACCGTTACGCAGCGCAATACCCCGAAACGGGGTATACCGCAAGTTTAACCCGGCCATCGGCTGGGGTGATTTCGTGATCGACGCCAATAATTCAGTCGCAAGTGCGCCCGGTCAACCAGGAGTCTGTCCACAAACGGGCAGTAGCGAGTACCGTAGCGGTTTGACCTACCTCGACAATTGCTTGCAGCTGACCATTACAGATGGTGGGCCTAACGACACGGATAACGCCGTTAATGGTGTTGTATCGGATCCAGGTGCAATCGGTATTGGTTTGACCGATCCCGAGATTTTTGAAGAAGTAGAAGACGGGGGAGGGCGTATGTCGCCGTTATTGCTGATGATGTTAATACTTATCGGCGGCATGGGTCTGTGGAGGAATCAAAAAAGGAGTCGATCCGGATAACCGATTGACCCTTTTTATCGTTAACAAGAATTACAAATAAATGAAAAAAACGATTTTAAAAATCGGCCTGATATTCTGTCTGTTTGCTGGCACAGGATGGGCAGCAGAGGATGTTGCCCGATCTTACGGTCCGGTACAGCACAATGAAAACCTGTATGGTATTGCGAGCAAGTATCGACAGAAAGGCGTCACTATACCGCAGTTGATGATGGCGATATTTGAGCGCAATCCGGATGCTTTTGATCAACAGAATATAAACCGCCTCAAAGTCGGCAGCATGCTGGAGATTCCGGAACTAAAGGTTGCCGCCAGGATTAATCCGAAAAAAGCCTATGCGCAGGCAACTATCCATATCGACACTTTCGAAAAGGAAGTTCGTGCGGTGAAGGTCGAGAGGGGCGAGTTGAAACCTTTGAGTACCCGTCCGAGGGATCCTGATCTTGCGCCGCTGGTATTAATTACCCAGTTGAATTTGAAGCAGGTCGAGGAGATCAAACAGGAACTGGAGCAGGAGCAAGTGGAGCGGGAGTCAGCAGTTGTCACACAGGCCACCGGTTTGCCTGAGCCGAGTGCTAGCACCACGAAAAAACGCGAAACCCCGAAACCTCCGCTATTTAACTTCAGCTACGATATCGCCTATATCAACGACGATAATGTGCGACTGGCCCAGGACGACGATGACATTCGTGAAGACTCGATCATTAGCGCCTCGATCAAGGCCCGGGGAGGGAAGTCGCTCGACAGTTACACGATCTGGAACTACGGTGGCAGCGTTACTTATAACCAGTTTGAGACATTCGATGGCCTGAATCACTACGAAGTTGAAGCCAATACGCGTTACCGGTTTGCCCTCAGTTCCGGATTTACTTCACCTATTTATACTCTCGGTGCACGCCTCACCGGGCTTGAGTTCGATTCAGAAATGCGTGATTCGACCATCATATCCCTGTCTGCGGAACTGACGAAATGGTTGACCAATACGCTTAATATGACAACCGGAATAGGGTTCAAAACGCGCGAGTCCAAAAGTGAGACTTACGATACCGAGGAGATCCGGTTTTTTGTCAATCTTGACACCAATCTGAGCAAAACAGATTTGATATACACCACGTTCACCTACATTACGGGTGATACGGTTTCCAGCGCGACACCCACACTGGATATCATAAATGTGTCTGATTCGATCGAAGCCGATGACGCCTTCGGTGGAGTCGATAGCAATCAGTTTGCCTACCGCATCGATTCTGAAACGTTTGTCGTTACGGTTGGTTACAATAAAATTTATTCTCCCGACCTGTCGTTCGACTTTTCGGTCAGACTGGTCGACACCGAAGCCAAAGATGATAGCAGCATCGGCTATGATCGCACGATATTCAGGGCAAGCCTGCTCGGGAGGTTTTGAAGATGCTGCGGTTGAATCATTTCACAAAATCGGGATTGATATTGCTGGTCTCGTTACTAACTGCGGGTTGCGGCGGTAGCGGTGATGAGTACGATGGATTCGAAAATCCGGTAACGGTGTCGACACCTGATTCCTTCCTCACATTTTTTAATCGCCAGGGCGATCTGGCGGCTGATTCATACACTATTGTCGTAGCGACCGCTACCATCGGTGAAGCTGGGACGTTCGGCCTGTCAATCCAACGTAATACCGATAGTACGGCTCAAATCTCCAATGGTAGCTGGACCAGTTCTGCAGGTGACAACGGCGTATGCGGTAGCGGAAACCCATGTTTTCCTCTGGATATGCAAGATGCGACAGGCGTGACTATTACCTTAAATACGGCTCTGGATGGCATTTTGTACCTGCTCGACAACGGTAATGGTGCAATCGTCGACACGGTAAACCTGGGTGCGGCCGGCGGCGCTGAAACACTGTATTACTCCGAGTCGGCCACTGACGAGACGAATTTCGCCAACGCCTACTACGATGCTATCGATCCGGCGAATCGACGCACCACGCTACAGGATTATATCTCGCTTCATGGTCTGCAGAACCCTGATGTACATGTCATTTTTCGAGATTCCAAGGATCTTGGTTACGGGCGTGATATGTACATGCGCACTTACACCAATCCAAGTTGTGGCGGCGAGCAGGTCGTAGCGTTTTATGTGCGTAATTTCTCGGTCAATATTGTGCCGGGATTCGCCTATGGTCCGGTCAATCTGGAAGCGGCGATTGACCAGGATTTACAATATCATTTTGGCAGCAATGCAATCGAATTCAGTAGTGGCAGGGGTGATGTGGGCGATCCCTGTACCAGCGAGCCGATGGCAAAGTTTTATACCTTCATGTCTGATTACAGTACCCCGAATGCGGTTCACCCGAGGCTAAACCGAATCGATCTCGATGGTCGTGGTGCCAAGGCTATGCCCCAACCCTGTATAGCCTGCCATGGCGGAAAGTTGCGCCCGCTGGATCGAATGGGGCGCTTTGTTACCATGCATGCAAACGATCCTGTTAGCGATATCGGCAATACCAAGTCACGTATGCAGGCCTTCGAAGTCGATACCTTCGAGTTTTCCGACAAGGTCGGATACCGTCAAGTCGACTATGAAGAAGGGTTGCGTTTACTCAATGCCGCGATTTACTGTACCTACCCTGGTAGTCAGGGACACCCTGCCTGTGCCCTTCCCCTCACCGGGGTGGCTAGCCAGACTGACGAAGGCGAATGGAGCGGCGACTTTGGCCGCGAGATGCTACTCGGCTGGTATGGCAATAACCTGGAAGTACCCGGTACGGCCTACGATGCAAGCTTTGTCCCGACAGGCTGGACGCCTTCGATTGGCGGCCCACCGGAAGGTGCCGATACCCTGTTTTTAGAGGTTGTGGGCCCGAATTGTTTTGTTTGTCACGGTAAGCGCGGTACTGAACTGGGTAGCGATAACAGCACCGGAACCTTTGACGATGCGAGCGACGGAAAAGATCTTGATTTTGGCAGTTTCGACAAATTTATCAGCCATGCCGATGAAATCGAGCGGCTTGTGTTCGATGAAGGAAAAATGCCGATGGGCCTGCTCAATTATAATAACTTCTGGCAAGATCCGGAAAAAGCCGAAATTCTCGCGACCTTTATCGCCCCTTATGTTAGCGATCCTGCCGGTTTTTCTGCGCGGCGTACTGATAGCGCGGGCAATATAATATTACCGGGTCGGGTCGTTGCCCGAGCCGGGCCCGATCGGGTAACCGCCATCAATGAGGCGATTACCCTGAATGCCCAGGCCACTCTGTTTGCGCAGTCGTACTCCTGGTCTGTGCTCAGTTCCCCTGGAGGATCCACCTATAGTGTATCTTCGGCGTCGAGCATGAAGAGCGATTTCTCTGCCGATACCAATGGCATTTATGTGATCCGATTGACTGCAAGCTCATCGCAGGGCAGCGACAGTGATACGATGACAGTACTGTTAGACATCGGGGTGCCTGTTCCCAGAAATCTGCAATTTTATAACGGTGGTCCCGGCCAAACTATAACCACCCGCCTGATGAGTTGTGCCGCCGAATGCCATTCTGTTGGTGGCGGTACCACCGGCGGCGCGGTTGCCGGGATTCCGGTGTGGTGGGTCAGTGATGCGAACCAACCACTGGGCGGTGTTCCCGCTATCGCTACCACTCCGGTCCTCGGCTTATATGAACAGGTTATGGCACGGGTTAATCTTGAAAATATAGAAGACAGCCTCATGTTGAAAAAACCTTCAAATATCCATCATTTTGGAGGATTACAGGCAACATTTGATATCTCTACCGTATTGGGAAGCCCCGCTCGAGCTGATTTCGATATGTTTGTGAACTGGATTGCGGAAGGTGCGGTCTGCGGCGGCACAGCAGCAGAATGTATCCGATAATCTAGTGGTCGAACACTAGTTACTCGCAATTATGCGTCGCCAATCCCTGGTTCGCGGGGTTAAAGCTCTGTCCACTGTGCTCGGGCTGGCAGTGATTTTTGTATTCTTCGATTCCGCAATAGACTTTCGACCGGCAGTGATCGATAGCTCCTACTATTTTAAATTGTCTGATCTGCCAATTGATGAACCGGTTTACCTGCGCCAGGAAAATCTTTCGATCGTGGTGATACGTCGTTCGGATCAAACCAGTCAATATTTGCGGCAATCCGATAAGGGTCTACAAGATGCTGAATCCAGCCGCAGTCGACAGCCGGATTATGCGCGTAACAGCTTGCGATCTCGCGATCCCGAATATTATGTGAGCTATGCAATGGGTACCGATCTGGGGTGTCCGCTGCGAACGATTGAGAAACAATTACAGGAAACCTGTAGCAATGCAGGTTATGATTTTGCGGGTCGGGCCTTGCAAGGCGGTCAACAGTACCAAAATTTGCGAATCCCGGATTATACTTTTTCCAATGATTTTAAAACCTTAACGATAAATCCGTAAAACGAGCAAACCCATGCCATCATTTGACGTAGTCTCCGAAGTGGATCAGCACGAACTGAAAAACGCACTCGATCAGGCCAACCGCGAAATTGGCACACGATATGATTTCAAAGGTTCAGGTGCCAAAATTGATCAGACCGATAATAGTTTAATGCTGGAAGCCGAAGCCGAATTTCAAATCAAACAAATGATTCCGATTCTGAAAGAAAAAATGTCGAAACGGGGCATCGATGTCATCTGTCTTGAATTCGGCGATGTGGTTGAGATGAACAAACGGGTACGTCAGCCTGCGACGGTCAGAGAAGGGCTGGACTCGGACCTGGCGCGGAAAATGGTGAAGCTGATCAAGGAGAGCAAGCTCAAGGTGCAAGCGGCGATACAGGGCGAACAACTACGGGTAACTGGCAAGAAACGCGATGACCTGCAACAGGTGATGCAATTGTTGCGCGACGCTAAACTGGGCATCCCGTTACAGTTCAACAATTTCCGCGATTAGATTATTGGGTCTCGAATAATAAGCATCTTGCCGGCGTTCTTACGCCGTCCCTGTGTTTTCAACATCATCCCGAACCCAACATCGTCTTCCCCGCGCAGGCGGGGATCTTGAAATGGTGGCTTCGTCGAAAGATCCCCGCCTGCGCGAGGATGACGTCGAGATTTGATATTTGCTCTAATAACCTAACGCGTCAGATATACATCGAAGCGAATCGTCTTTTCGCGATACGCCATGTCGGGTTTTAGCTCAACGAGAACAGGCGCTTTCAATGGCCGTTTTACAACAACTCGGCGGGTCGCAACCTGTAAAGCCCGTTTAAAAGCCGACTCGATATCGAGATTGTCGGT
>QIJI01000508.1 GCA_003231795.1 Gammaproteobacteria bacterium | reverse complement strand
GGACTCGCCAGTTTGAAGTGGTCGCCGACATTTATCACACTCAAATTACCGGTATCGTCAATAAGTTCGGTGATTACACCAGCCTGTGCCCGCTGATTCAGGTCGACGAAGGCACCAGTACTCCGCATTTGACCTGGACCGACGAACCGCTGCCCGACAATGGTCTGGTAGTAATGGAAATTGGTGCTGCGCGACGCCATTATCATACGCCCTTAACCCGCACCATACATATAGGAACTCCACCGGATGAAATAATCAGACTCGCCAGCGTCATTGTTGAAGGCGGTGATGAAGCACTTGCGATGGCTAAACCGGGTGTGACCTGCGAAGAAGTGGAAGCAGTATGGCAAGGCGTTCTTAAGCGCCATGGTTATAGCAAGGAAAGCCGGGTCGGTTATTCGATCGGGCTTAATTATCCGCCGGATTGGGGCGAACGCACTGCAAGCCTGCGTCCGGGCGACAAAACGGAGTTACAGGCCGGTATGTGTTTTCATTTCCAGTCGGGCATGTGGCTGGATAACTTCGGCGCTGCGATTTCGGAACCGTTTGTGGTGACTGACCAGGGCGGTGAACGTCTGAGTCATGTCGCGCGCGAATTAATTGTCGTCGATTGATACAGGCATACTAACTCGTCGGGTCAATCACTGGTTACCGGGGTTGTCATCTGCCTGACCTCGTCGTAGACCAGTTGCGAAAGATCTGAACGCGGATTGTTGATTCGTTCGATCAGCACTACTCGCCGATGTATCGGCGGATCACCGAAAGGTTCTGCGACAACCTCGCCAGGTGGTATCTGACGCAGTCGTCCGGCGGGTATGACTCCCGCGCCCAGGCCAGCACGGGCCATGCCGACCACAACTTCGGATGAGTCCAGTTCCATCGCTTCCTGCACCTGCAGCTGATTTTCTTTTAACGCCCGGTCGATGACCTTACCCATTCCGGCATTACGATTAAGCCGGATAAAAGGATAGGCCGTCAGTATTTCGCGCCAGCCTGAAAGTCGGCAATCCGGTGGTGCCACCACCATCATCGCTTCTTCGATGAGTCGCAGCGACTTGAGTTCGACATCCGGTACGGGCAGCTCGGTAATGATTGCCGCATCAAGTTCACGAAGTCTTACCCGATTGGCGAGCGCTTCCGAAAGCCCTTCCTCAATACTGATTTTAACCGCAGGATGAGAAGCCCTTAATCTGGCCAGTACCATCGGGATCAGATCGCTGGAGACGCCACTGACACAGCCAAGCATCAGTCGCCCGCCAATTTCTCCCGGAGATTTGGCCAGTTCCACCAGTGTGTCGAACTGGGTTAGCAGTTCGCGCCCCCGTTCAACCACCGCGTAACCATGCGCATTGAGTCGTGGTGGACGAGTTTCCCGATTGAAAAGATCCACGCCCAGTTCATTTTCCAGGTCACGCATCTGGTGGCTGATCGCCGATGGTGTAATGAACAGGTTTTCAGCGGCCGAGGCAAAACTTTGCGTGTCGACAATGGTAATAAGAGTACGGAGTTGGGTAATATTCAAGATGAGTAAAATTCATTAAATAAGTGAAATTATATCGTTAGTATTGAATTAAATTCAAGATTAAACTTCTTTCCATCATTCACATCCACTCATAAGGAGTCTTACAATGTCAGATTTTATTCTTGTCAGCGTCATGGTTGTCAGTCTGGTTACCGTTAACCTTCCGTTTTTAATCTAGGGAGCCCCTGATTAATTCTGGTTTTGAAGGAGAGGGCTAGTATCTTCGCCAGGTGAACCAACGTTTATTAGGTATTAACCAGGATGGTGTGTTTCCCCCGTTGCCGTAGTACATTGGAGCATTGGCTAGCGGGGAAAATAAAATGAAAGAAATAGCGGGTATCAATCACGTCGGAATTCGGGTTACCGATTTGCACACGGCGCGGCAATTTTACGAGCAGCTTGGGTTTGAATTTTTAGTCGGACCCATCGGCCCTGAGCCGGTTGCGATCATGGAGCACCCGTCGGGCGCCAATATCAACCTTATCCTCAACGCCGATTCCGGCATTCGCGAAAATATCCTGATGGATGTGCCCGAACGACATCCGGGTTACACCCACATGGCTCTTGATGTCACCGATATCAATGCAATTGAAGCCGCGATCAATCAACTCGGAATCGAAATTACCGAAGGTCCGATAACCTTGCCCGATGGCGGCGTGATGTTGTTTATCCGGGATCAGGACAGGAATGTCATCGAATTTCATCAGAACCCGTCATCGTGAGCGACAAATTCGAATCGAAAGTAGCGTCGGTCACCGGGGTAATTCAGGCATTTGTAAAGCAATACCAATGAGTTTTGCGATAACAGAGGCAGGGCGGTATTTTAATTGGTCCTACGGTAGTACTGATTTCAGGCTATTGCATCATAAAGCCATCCAACCGTGAGCGAACCGATAGCTGCAAGCGTTAGGTAGAGTAAAAACGGTTTGACGCGAAGTACCGGGAAGATTGCAATTGCACCCCAGATACTTACCACGCTGCCAGAAACCAGGAAGGCCATAGCAGCTCCTTGCGACATTCCGTGATCGATCAACCCCCGCGTTAGCGGTAACGCCGCATAGCCATCCAGATAGGCGGGAGATCCCACCAGTACTGCCAATGGAATAGCCCATTGCGATTGTTTGCCTACATAGCTTGCAAGTGCTTCGGGGTCCAGGTACGCCTGCATCTGGTACTCGGCGGCGAAAGCAAATCCGATACAGATCACGATCAGTTTAGTCATCGCCCACAATTCACGTTTAAATTGCTGGCGCCTTGTGGCATCACGCCAGAAGGCGTATTCGATATGACTCGATGTACAGGGTGCCTGCTGCCCCAGGGTTGCTGCAAGACCTGATTCACGAAGCGGCGACTGAACCCACTGTCGCGACGAAATAATCGCGCATGCGGTTCCTCCGAAAATACCAAGCATAAGTGCGGCAATCGTCTTCGCTATGGCAAATTGAAAACCGAGTGTGGCCGCGGTTAATGAAAACATTGCCGGGTCGGTTACGGGCGATGATAACCAGAATGCCATTACCGGTGCCAGGGGTACTCCGGATGCAAGTAACCCTGCCATCAGCGGCAATACCGCCGCCCCGCATACAGGTGTGATTGCACCGATCATTGATGCCATCAGAATGGCCCTGGCCTGGTTCCCATCGAAAGCCTCTCGGATGCGCCCACCAGCGCCGCTTGCATTGACCCAGGCCGATATGACGATGCCTGGGATCACCAGGGGTGAGACTTGCAGCATGCCCATTAGTACGAACTTGAGGGTGTCCACAAATTGGCCTGGCCATATAACAGCGATCACCAGACAACCCATAACGGTCAACATGCCCCACTTGTATTGGCCTTGAAATACCAACCCGAATGTTTTTGCTACCGTGTTCATGATTGTCCAAATTTCTATTGCGTTGCAGCTTGGCACAGGTGTAAGCTTTAATAAATTAAATAATAATCATATTGTCCATGCGAAATACTCATAGCTCGATGAAAACCGGAAAACTCGATAGCGAGTTACTGCGTACCTTTCTGACGGTAGCCGAAAGTGGCAGTTTCAGCTTGGCGGCAACCCGGATTTTTCGTTCACAATCCGCAGTGAGTCTGCAAATCAAGCAACTTGAAAATCTGTTGAGCCAGGCTGTGTTCGAACGGCATGCGCGTGGCGTGTCGTTGACGCCAGTGGGTGAAAAATTACGCAGTACCGCAGAGAAAGTAGTCGGCCTGCTGGATGAGTCCATTGGCGAACTACGCGCAAATCCCTTGCAGGGGCCGATTCGTCTTGGAATTCCGGACGAATACGGTTACCGTTTTTTACCCGGCGTGATAGCACAATTTGCGCGCAATCACCCATTGATAGAACTATCGGTAACCTGCGGTTGCAGCGCCAGTTTCCCGCAGGCGCTGGAAGACAATGAAATTGATCTGGCAGTGCACGCGGTTGAATCTCCGAGTGCAGAAATGACCTTGTTGCGTAACGAGAAAATCGGGTGGGTGACATCAAAACATCACCAGGCCCATCTGCAGGATCCGCTGCCGCTAGCGCTGTTTGATCGTGCCTGCTGGTGGCGGGATCGTGCGCTCGACGCGCTTAACGACGCAGGCAAGTCCTATCGAGTAGTATTCAGTAGCGAAAGTGTGACTGGAATCAACGCAGCCGTAGCTGCCGGTGTAGCGATTGCTGTGGTTGGTGAAAGCTCAATGCGTGATAATTTCAGAGTATTGTCGTCGGCCGACGGCTTTCCAGCATTGCCGGCCTCGGCGCTGGTACTTGAACAAGGTGCTGGATTTGATGCCGGTGTAGCCGAGGCGATGAGCCATGTTATTTGCGAGGCTTTTGGTAAGCGCTAAATGGCACATTGGTTTTGTACCTCTGGTAAATTAAATGCAAACTACGTGCAATATGAAAATCAGAGAAATAAATCAAAACGAGCTTGGCAAGCTACTCGAACTCTATCGTCATCTGCATGAAAGCGACGAAGCATTGCCCGCGGATGAAGTGATTGATCAGGCCTGGAATGAGATTCAGTCGAATTCCGCCATCCATTGTTTTGGATTGTTTGATCAAGAGCAAATGATAAGCTCCTGCGTCATCCTGCTAGTGCCCAATTTAACCCGTGCCTGTCGACCCTATGGCATTATCGAGAATGTAGTGACACATGTTGAGCATCGCGGGCGAGGATATGGCAGACAGATTCTGGGCCATGCAGTTGAATATGCCTGGCAACATAATTGCTACAAAGTCATGTTAATGACCGGGCGTCTTAACGAAGATACTTTCAGTTTTTATGAATCGCTCGGATTCAGCCGGCATGAAAAGCAGGCGTTTATTGCTAAGCCAAAATTCTAAGTTCCGGCCCCGGATCTAGGATAAATGGGCTTTAAAGACCAATTCTTACACTGTCGTACAGCCTCTTGACCGCGGTATCCAGTAGGGCTTTTAGGAAGTTCGATAAAACTGGATCCCGTGGTCAAGCCACGGGATGACAGTAAAAATTGATGTAGCGACGGTTAACTACTGCGTTTACAGCTTGGCGTGCCTTCCAGCTCCGGTTTGCTGGCCTGTTCCTGGTCGATGATTTCCTGTGGAAATTGGCCCATGAAACAGCAACAAACGTTTTCATTAATCATGGTGCGCGGGCCATGCGGATGCCCGATGTGACGATAGGGTGCATGATGATGCCCATGATCGTGGCTGTGTTCATGGCCATGCGGATGATCGTGATCAGGCTCATCTGCCGCATCAGGCTGAAATTCGGCATGATGGTGATGTACGTCAACCTCACCGCGTTCCAGTCGCGCTTGAAAATCCTGCATTAGCCCTGTTTTTCCCACCGCGGAAACAGTTTCTTCGATGCGGGCAATAAAGGTATTAATCACATGCGGCTGGTCGCGCAGGTAATTCGCTTTGGCAAACTCGACATCCGGATTGGCGGCACTCACCTTGTCAACATAGGCGTAAATACGGTCAATTAAACGGCCGCCGAAGAGAAAATAAGGGGCCACCACGATTTTTTTGAAACCGAGTTTAAGCGCCATTTCGAGGCCGCGACCGACGGACGGAAAGGTTACGCCTGAATAAACAGTTTCCGACCAGCCGAAGCCGAGATTTTCGCAAACGATTCGTGTGAGTTTGGCCGCTTCGGCGTTGGCCTCGGCGACCGATGTACCCCGTCCAACGACCACCAGCATGGTGTCGTAAAGGCTGCCGGCCGGAGGCGCACCGTCATAGCCGAGGGCTTCGAGTATGCGCGTCTGAAACGCTTCAATCATTTCATGGTGCAGACCCAGTTCATTGCCATATTCGATTTCGAGCCCGGCATGGGATTCCTGATAAGTGGTCAATACCGATGGGATATCGTTTTTCGCGTGAGTCGCCAGAAACAACATGCCCGGGACCGCGTAAATCTTTTCCACCCCTTGTTCTAACAGGCTATCCAGCGCCATGTGGATATTCGGGGCTGAATACTCAAGAAAGCCATACTCGATTTTGAGGCCGGGATAACGACTACGCAAACCACTGGCGAGCAGGGAAAACTCCTGCTCGGCAATTTTGGCGCGGCTGCCATGCCCGCAGATAAGAATCCCGGCGTTGGCGGGTAACTGGTCGATGGTGCTCATGCGCCGGATTTTAGCCTTAAGTTTATGGGGTTAAAAGCCTGCAGGGGGGATTGTCGTGTTGAGACAGCAAAATGGCGCAGTTTCAACGTTTGCGGTCTCCCTCCGCGATAGCCTGGGGAGCCGCGATTGAGTAGAATTTGTCGCTTCAATCGGACAGGACACAACCCATGCAGTTAGGCAAGATTCCAACCACGGTAGTTACCGGCTTCCTCGGTAGTGGCAAGACCACAATTTTATCGCGGGTGCTGCAGCAGGCTGCGGGTAAACGCATTGCGGTCATCGTCAACGAATTCGGTGAACTTGATATCGACGCCAACCTGTTGCGCAGTTGCCCGCTGGATTG
>QIJI01000358.1 GCA_003231795.1 Gammaproteobacteria bacterium | reverse complement strand
ATCCCGGGTCACTGTGACCCTACTTGTAATATCTACGACTGGTATGTCGGCATTCGCAACGACAAGGTGGAATGTCTGTGGCCAGTAACAGCACGTGGCATGGCGTTGTAAACATGATTATCGTTAATGAAACTGTGTGCCGCGAAGTTTTCAATCGCTCTGACGCGTTTGCAGCCGTCGAAGCCGTTTTTGCCTCCATGGCCAGCGGGGGCGCCTATAACTTTCCTGTCATTCGTGAAGCCATTGGTCACCAGGATGCCCTCTATGGATTCAAATCAGGTTTTGATCGTGACGGGCTGGTTCTTGGTTTGAAATCAGGCGGATACTGGCCCGGCAATGCCGCAAACGGGCTCACCAACCATCAATCGACGGTGTTTCTGTTCGATCCGGATAGCGGTCAGTTAGAAGCCATTGTCGGCGGAAATCACTTAACCGCATTACGCACCGCGGCTGCGAGTGCGGTCTCGATCGCACATCTGGCACGTGAGGACGCGAAAGTGCTTGGCATGGTCGGTGCAGGACATCAATCGGCCTTCCAATTACGTGCGGCGCTGGAGCAACGCGAATTCGAAAAAGTGGTGGGCTGGAACCTGCACCCCGAAGGTTTATCGCGCCTTGCTGAAACCTGCGCTGAAGTAAACTTGCCATTTGAATCGGTTGAACGCCAAAATCTCGCCCAACAGGCTGACGTCATTATCAGCATTACTTCCGCGCACGAAGCCCTGTTAATGAAAGACTGGATCAAACCCGGAACGCATCTGGCCTGCATGGGCACCGATACCCGCGGCAAGCAGGAGGTCGACGCCGAACTGGTTGCATCTGCCAAACTATTCACCGATGAAGTGACGCAATCGATCAGTATCGGCGAAGCGCAGCACGCGATTACCGCAGGGTTGATTGATCAGGAATCGATAACCCCCATTGGTCAGGTTATCAATGGCAATCATCCTGGTCGAGGCAGCGACGACGAAATCACGCTGTTCGATGGCACCGGCGTCGGACTGCAGGATCTGGCCGCCGCTGCTGCGGTGGTCAAAATGGCCGTTGATCAGGGCAAAGCCCAGCAAATCACGCTGTAACAAAAACGCCGGCTTAAAGCCGGCGTTTTATAGTACAACCCGTTGAATTTAGGTTTAACGACTTGCGAGATGATCCTGCAGGTCCTGCATGATTTTATCTTTATCAACCCTGGCGCCAATCCCGATCATCGCATCAGCAAAACGACCGACGATGTCAGATAACGCTGCGGTAGTTAGCTGATTCAAAATACCAACCCGAATCTGCGGTGGATCAGACAAGGTGTTCCAGATCGCAAATCCATTGGCGCGACACCCACCTACCAGTTCTTTTTCCTTGCCTTCGAACTCAGCCGGCAAATCGAAAACCAGCAGGCTGGGCATGTCCGAAGTCACCGTACATCCCATCGATTCGATAGCATTACGCAGACCTTTTTCGAAGAATTCGTAATCGGCTGCTTTTTGTGCACGACCGTGTTGCAGTAAAAGACGCAGCGCTTCGTGGAAAGAAGCAACCGCATAACCCGAATGGGTACGGTGGTAAGCAGCCGCTTCGACATCCTGGCCATTTTCAACACCCCAGTGACGTGCATCCAGCAGTGGGTGATGCACATAAGTCGGGCAACCACGCTGTTTTACCAGATCGATAACACGATCATTAAAACTGACCGGTGCATAGGTTAATGGCAAACCCAGAATACCTTTTTGCGGACAGGAAGCCCAGGTTGTAATTGCCGGATAATCGTCGATATCGAAAACCGAAATTCCGAGACTCGAGACCGCATCGACAATACCCATGGCATCATGTCTGGCACAGGCATCGTTAAAACCCTGTATGTCATTGATGCGACCGCTACCTGTTTCCCAGTGCGCCATAAAAGCCCACATGGGTTTATGTTCCGCTAATGCGGCCTCGACGATGTCACCGGTAACCGACTCACCATGCGGTACTTTAATGGTAATGACATTGGCAGGTTTTGGATCAAGCGGGTTAGCCGCCAGGTCTTCATTGCTCGACGCTTTCATGCGGATATTCAGATCATCGATACCACTAAAGGTGCCGTTCACAAAAGTGACGACTTTGTCACCTGACAGAATCGGTGCGAACGCGCAATCCAGTCCACTCCAGCCAGTACCACAAACGGCATAGGTATAGACATTTTTGGTGCCGAAAACTTCACGTAACATGAGTTTTGCTTCGCGCATACCGCGAACAACATCTTCTTGCATGTGATCGGCAACGCCGGCCGCAGCAAAACGCTCCAGTACCCGTGGATCGGTGTTACCCGGACCCGGACCGGCCGCAAGCGTATGTGGAATAACCAGTTGTGGAAACATCTTGAATCCCTCTCATCATATGGTGAATCAGGGTCTCACCCTTTTAATCGGGCATCGGCTGATAAAAAACCGTCGGAGTATAGGCAGCGAACCTTTTTTAATCTATGTCAGAGTCGACATTATTCGCTCTGCACCCGACATAGCGGAATTGCGGAAATTACGCAATTTCAAGGCTGCGATCATGTGTCGCGCTTACAATTGATATAGACTTGCGTCAAAACAATATAAAGACAGAAATAATGCGAATTGCAATTTACGGCAGTGGTGGAGTCGGCGGCTATTTCGGAGGTCGTCTGGCCCAGCTCGGACAGGATGTTACTTTCATTGCACGCGGTCAAAATCTTGTGGCGATGCGTACCTGCGGTTTGCAGATCGACAGTATTGCCGGCGATTTCAAACTGGCTAAAGTCCAGGTCAGCGATGAACCTGCCGACGTCGGACCGGTCGATTATGTCATCTGTTGCGTCAAATCCTGGCAGGTTGAGGAAGCGGCCAAAGCGATGCAGCCGCTAGTCGGCGAAAATACGCTGGTAATTCCGCTACAAAATGGTGTTGAGGCGCCGGATCATTTATGCACCGAACTGGATCCGGCAAACGTGCTCGGCGGTATGTGCGGCATCATTTCTTTTCTGGCAGCACCCGGTCACGTCAAACATAGCGGCGCGAATCCATTAATCCGTTTTAGTCATCTTGATGGGCATCCCGACTCCCGTGTTAACAGATTGTCAGAAGTGCTGAATCAATGCATCGGGGTCAAATCCAGCATCCCCCGAGATATGCTTGTCGCAATGTGGCAGAAATTTATGTTGATTGCACCCTGGAGCGGACTCGGTTCGGTATCACGTGCGCCCATTGGCACCTTGTTAAAGCAGGAGGAGACGCGCGAGCTGCTAAGCCTTGCGATCGAAGAGATATATCAATTGGGGCGTGCGCGCCAAATCGATCTGCCACAAGACAGTGTCAGCAAGACCCTGGCCAAGCTTGACAGTTTCCCGGCAAATTCCAGAACTTCGATGCAACGCGACCTCGCCAAAGGTCAGCCATCAGAACTGGACTATCAAAATGGAGCCGTGGTTCGCCTGGCGCACGAAGTCGGTCTCGAAACCCCGATTAACCGATACTTCCTGTACAGCCTGCGATCGCTCGAGTTACGCGCGCGCGGCGCTTTAAAATTTAACCGCCGTTCGTCGCCGAGATAGGAGTCCGACGGGCTTAGGTAATCGTTGCGAGGGAAAGGCATTTCGAGTCAGAATTTTCTATCGAATGAGGCGAAGAGCCTGCCCCGCGACACGTTGTTTGTGGAGTGCTTTGGGTATAGCTATTCGTATTCAACGAATTGGATAGGAAAATCTGGCCGAAATGCCTTTTCCGCACGACTACATGGATGTAGGAGGTAGAACAATGCAGGAGCAAATGTCGAGTAGATTTTCCTAAGTCCGTCGGGCTCCTAGGTCTTGTGGGCTCCTAAGTCCGACGGGCCTTGATAGATTTTGCCTCGCGGCGGCGTGGGTGCAAAACAAATTCGGTATAACCGTTGGCTACTTCACAACCTCTGAATACCAGTTCCAGCGCTGCCTGGAACGCAACATTCCGATCAAAATTCGGCGCCATATTGCGGTACTCGGGATCATTTGAATTCTGCCGATCGACAATCTCCGCCATTTTTTCAAATACTTTTCGCACCTGATCAGGCGTCGTGATCCCATGCTTCAACCAGTTGGCAATATGCTGACTTGAAATCCGCAAGGTAGCGCGATCCTCCATCAGGTTTAAATCAGAAATATCAGGAACCTTGGAACATCCAACACCCTGGTCGATCCATCGCACCACGTAACCGAGTATGCCCTGCGCATTATTTTCCAGCTCATAGATCAACTTGCTTTCGCTGATCTTGCGTCCGTCCAGCACCGGAATGGTTAAAATATCATCGATGCTGGCACGCGGTACGCGTGTCAGGAATCGTTGTCGGGCGTTGACGTTAACATGATGGTAGTGCATCGCGTGCAGGCAGGCAGCCACTGCCGATGGTACCCATGCGGTGTTCGCGCCGGCCCTGGGATGTGCAATTTTCTGCTCCATCATGGACGCCATATTATCGGGTGCAGCCCACATTCCCTTGCCAATTTGGCCGCGGGTCCGCATTCCTGTTTCAAGCCCGACATCGACATTCCAGTCTTCGTACGCGAGTAGCCAGGTTGAAGTTTTGATTTCATTTTTAGGGATCATCGCGTCAGCTTCCATGCTGGTGTGGATTTCATCACCGGTTCGATCAAGAAAACCGGTATTTATAAATACGATTCGTTCGCTTGCCGCACGTATACATTCCTTGAGATTGACCGTGGTACGCCTTTCTTCATCCATGATTCCAATTTTCAATACTCCCGCATCCAGACCCAAAGCGGATTCAACCCGGCTGAACAGGTCAACTGCAGCAGCCACTTCGTCCGGACCGTGCATTTTGGGTTTGACGATATAAACACTACCGACCGGACTGTTTTTAAATTCACTATTACCAAGCAAATCGTGTTTGGCAGCAAGTGCGGTCACCAGTGCATCGAGAAACGTTTCGGCCACATCTTCACCGTCACAGGTAACAGCATCGGTATACATATGAGTACCGACATGGCGCACAAACATCAGGCTGCGGCCCGCGATAGTAAAGTTTTCACCCGCAGCCGAGATATATTCAGGATCCGGATTCAAGCTTCTTTCATGCGCTTCGTTACCGCGCATAATCGTCGTCTTCAAATCCCCTTTCATCAGTCCAAGCCAGTTACGATAAACCCGTAACTTGTCTTGTGCATCGACCGCGGCAACCGAGTCCTCGCAATCCATAATAGTGGTTATCGCGGACTCAATACGCACATCGTAAATGCTGGCCAGATCACCTTGCCCGATGTATAAGCCTTCGCCGATCAGAATCTCGATATGCAGGTTGTTATGCTGCAGCAAAATGGCGCTGGGTTCGTCCGGGTTTCCACGGTATCCAACAAAACACTCGCGCCAACCGAGCTCGGTCTCGCTGCCGTCACCCATTACTATTATCAGCTTTCCGGAACGCACCTTGTAGCGAATCGCATAGCTGTGACTCCCGACCGCAAGGGGCACAGCCTGGTCGAGAAAATCGCGCACGTAGCGAATGACCTGCTGGCCACGCACCGGGTTGTAGCGAGCGGTTTTCTTGCAGCCTTCGACTTCGAGAATGATGTCGGTTCCGTAGAGTGCATCGTAGAGGCTATACCATCTGGCATTTGCTGCATTGAGCGCATAGCGGGCATTGTCTACCGGAACCACTAGCTGCGGACCGGCAATGCGAGACACCTCGGGGTCGACATCGTGCGTGGCAACCTCAAAGTCTTCTCCTTCGGGAATCAAATACCCGATTTCCTGCAAATAGGCTTTGTAGACAACGGCATCAAACCGTCCAAAATAAGTTTTATGCCACTGATTCAGTTTTTCCTGGAACTGGTCACGAATCCCCAGCAGTTGCCGGTTTGCGGGTCCCAGGGCTTGATTGATATCGGCGAATGCCTGCCAGAACGATTTATGGTCAATCCCGCTATGCGGGGTTAATTCTTTTTCTACGAATTCATATAAGCCGTGATCAATACTAAGACCGCAAAAATCTATTCGGTCGCTCATCGGTTTGTCGGTCCTCTTTTTTTAATTTGGAATTATTATCTGAAATTCTTATTTGAAACTTTGATTCGGGTATCCGACGACAGAGTATATCGTCAGGAATCAGGAAGACCAGTCGCGACCCAGGTTAGCGCGCGACCCTCTACGAGGATATTTCAGCGCCCACAGGGTATTGATCACGAGTGCGCTCAATACGACTGCACCGCCGACCAGAGTTCTATCCCCCGGCACTTCACCCAGCGCCATCCAAACCCACACCGGTCCCAGAATCGATTCCAGCAATAACAACAGGCCTACCTCGGCGGCTGGAATATAGCGCGGCCCGATAAACATTAAAGCGGTTCCGATCGGCAGCATGTACAGGCCCATAATCATCAGATAGCCCATATCCGCCTGAGACACTGACAGGGGTGCGGCGAAGGGCAGCATCATCAGAGCCGTTAGAATGCCGCTACATGAAATCGCTGAAAATGAAGAAA
>QIJI01000375.1 GCA_003231795.1 Gammaproteobacteria bacterium | reverse complement strand
GTGGTGAAATCAGTAGCAGCCCCGTGATCGCGAGCATTGCCAAGGGAATCACCAATATCGATTTCAAGCGCGGCCCGAATGGAGAAGGCCGTGTCATTATCAACCTCACCAGTAAATCTATAAGCACCGATGTATGGCGTGAAAACAATGTCATTAATATCGAAATGATCGGCTCCCAATTGCCGGACGAATTACAGCGTCGTATGGATGTAAGCGATTTTGCGACCCCGATTGGCACCATAGATACTATTCAGGACGGAGCCAACATTCGTATGACCATTACTTCCGTTGGCGACTTTGAGCACCTCGCCTATCAAACGGATCGGGTATATACGATTGAAGTAGCCCCGATCTCGAAAGAAGAAGAAGAACTGAAAAAGAAAGAAAAATTCGGCTTTACCGGAGAGCGTCTGTCACTTAATTTCCAGGATATCGAAGTCAGATCAGTATTACAGTTGCTGGCCGATTTCACTGGCCTTAACCTGGTTGTTTCCGACTCGGTTGAAGGAAACCTGACCCTGCGATTGAAAAACGTGCCCTGGGATCAGGCGATGGATATTATCCTGAAAACAAAAGGGCTGGATCAACGCAAGGCGGGTAACGTAATTCTGATTGCACCCACTGATGAAATCGCCGCACGCGAGAAACTCGAGCTCGAGTCGCGCAGACAGGTTGAAGAACTGGAGCGTTTACGTACCGAGTTTATCAAGGTCAACTACGCCAAGGCAGCGGATATTGCTGAATTGCTGAGCCGGGAAGACAACAAGATCCTGTCGCCGCGCGGTTCGGTCAGCGTCGATGTGCGGACCAACATTCTGCTGGTTAAAGATACTAGTTCCAGCCTGAGTAATGTTCGAGTTGTAATGGCAGAACTCGATATACCGGTACGCCAGGTATTGATCGAGTCCCGGGTGGTCATCGCCAACGACGATTTCAGCAAAGAGCTGGGTGTTCGTTTCGGTATCAGCAACGCTAACAATACCAGTGGTTCACCGGGATTCAATTCGGTTGCAACCGGTAATCTGAATGGAACCACCGACCTGCTCAACAATACTACGCTGAGCAATACGGATGCGCTAAACGTCAACCTGCCGATACAAAACCCTGCCGGTAGCTTCGCACTGGCATTAGCCAAACTTCCGCTCGGCACCCTGCTCGAATTGGAGCTGTCCGCCGCACAGGTTGAAGGTCGAGGCGAAGTGGTATCCAGCCCACGCCTTATAACCGCCGACGCACATACCGCACGCATCGAACAGGGTGTTGAAATCCCCTTTCTCGAACTGAATGATGGAGACGCAACGCTGAAATTCAGAAAAGCGGTATTATCGCTGGAAGTAACACCGCAAATCACTCCGGATGATCGCATAATCATGGATCTCGAAGTACACAAAGACACCGTGGGAGAATTGGTAACTTTTGGCCAGGCAGGCCTGTCCGCGCCCAGTATTGATACCCGGCAGGTACAATCGCGGTTACTGGTCGATAATGGTCAGACCGTGGTTCTCGGCGGTATCTACGAAACCATCAAATCCAGCCAGGTCACCCGGGTTCCGTTTTTCAGCGACCTGCCCTTCATTGGTAATCTGTTCAAATCATCGATCGAAATAGACGATCGCTCCGAACTACTGATTTTCGTAACTCCGAAAATCCTGCAAGGTGCAACGCTCGATATTCGGTAATTCAAAATAAATCAGACCTATCCCGAACAATTCATAAACATGCTCGTGCCCTTGCTTGTTCTTTGATTTTACAGAAAATTATCCTCAATCGACCGGATCAATAAGTCCGGCACTCAATCGGGCAATTCCCCGTAAAATCCCATTTCTTATTAAAAACAATGGCCGGCGCAATCATCACGGCAGTTTATGAATTGTCTGGGCTAAAGGGCAGCCCCGGTGGCTGCCTTTTTTTTGTTTGGGGTATCATTGACGAATGAGTCATCGCAATATCATCCTGGTTGGGCCTATGGGTTCCGGAAAATCGACAATTGGCAGCATTATCGCAAAGCGATTACAGCGTGAATTCCAGGACAGCGACCATTTTATCGAGGGTAGAACCGGAGTCGATATCGCGCGTATTTTCGACATCGAAGGGGAACAGGGTTTCCGCGATCGTGAGACCAACGCCCTGAAGGATCTGCTGGGTAAAAATAATCAGGTTATCGCCACTGGTGGTGGTGCTGTGGTGCGTAAAAAAAATCAGAAACTGCTACAGAAAACCGGCTTCATTGTTTTCCTCGATACCACGGTTAACCAACAAATGCAGCGCTTGCGCCGCGATAAAAAACGACCCCTGCTGCAAACCGACAATCCGCGCGCTCGACTGGAGGAACTACTGACCGAGCGACGACCCATTTATCTGGAACTGGCCGACCTGGTAATTCCGACCGATAAGCGAGTGGCGCGGAGACTTGCAACTGATATCATCAAACAACTTCCCGATTATCTGAAATAGCAGCCCCGGACCCGTAACATGGCCATCAAAAACAGACTCGATGTCGATCTTGGAGATCGCAGCTACCCGATTTACATCGGCTCGGGAATCCTCGAGCAACAAGATCTGATCAGCCAGCATATCGTCGGCCAGTCGGCGCTTATTGTAACCAGTACCACCGTCGCCCCGCTTTACCTGGAAACGGTTCAGCAAGTGCTTGATGCCGGCTCAGTTCGCCATGACCACATCATTCTGCCTGACGGTGAGCAACACAAAACGGTCGCCAGCGCCGAATCCATTATCGACCTACTGCTACAAAAACGCCACGATCGCCGCACTACAGTGATCGCACTCGGGGGTGGCGTGGTTGGCGATGTCGCCGGATTTGCCGGCAGCATTTATCAGCGTGGTGTTAATTTCATCCAGATTCCAACGACCCTGCTAGCGCAAGTCGACTCATCGGTCGGTGGCAAGACGGGGGTAAATCATCCGCTCGGAAAAAACATGATCGGTGCATTTTTCCAGCCACAGTGTGTGGTGATTGATATCAATACGCTTTACACCCTGCCCGCGCGGGAACTGAGTGCTGGCCTGGCAGAGGTAATCAAGTATGGGCTGATACACGATGCCGAATTTTTCGGCTGGCTGGAACAGAATATCGACGATCTGGTTAAATCGGACAGCGATCTGCTGGCACATGCGATTCGCATTTCCTGCGAAACCAAAGCGCGAGTGGTCGAACAGGATGAACGTGAATCTGGATTGCGCGCCATTTTGAACCTGGGTCACACCTTCGGCCATGCAATTGAGGCGGTCATGGGGTATGGCAACTGGTTGCACGGCGAAGCGGTAGCGGCCGGAATGATGATGGCAATTGACCTTTCGATTCGCGAGGGCCTGATCGATGAGACCGTACGCGCGCGCAGCGCTGCATTACTTGAAAAGGCCGCTTTACCGGTCAGGGCACCTGCAGAAATGAGCCCCGAGCGGTTTCTGGATGCAATGTTGATCGATAAAAAGACCATCGACGGTAACATCAACCTTATTTTATTGCGCAAGCTCGGCGAAGCCTTTGTCAGCAGTGATTACAGTCACGACAAACTGTTGCTGACCCTGCAAAGCTGACTCCACGCACCATTTCGGTGCAACTGTACCGGTAACTCGCAGGTTGATTTCTATATTAGGAATCGCACAGGTATACTAATCGGCCTTTTTTCCGCGGCCCATATCGTCACCAACGACCCGACAACCCCCGTGAGCGCTAACAAACCATTAACCGGCCTTTACGATCCGAGCTTCGAAAAAGACAGTTGCGGCTTTGGATTGATTTCCAATATCGACGACAAACCCAGTCACTGGCTGGTGCAAACATCGATTGAAGCACTGGCACGTCTGACTCATCGCGGCGCAGTTGCGGCCGATGGAAAATCGGGTGATGGTTGTGGATTGTTGTTGAAAAAACCCGATGCCTTCCTCCGTGCCGAAGGCAAAAAGACCGGAATTCACTGTGCTCGTCGCTATGCGGTCGGGCTCGTGTTCATCTCGCCTTTCGAAGGTGAAACCGGGATTTCACAGGACATTATCAAACAAACCGTGATCGATCAGGGACTCGAGTTTGGCGGTTGGCGCGAAGTCCCGATCGACAAATCGGCCTGTGGCGAAGAGGCGCTTAAATCACTTCCCGCGATTTACCATATCTACGTCAACGCACCCGATAAAATGTCACGTGCCGAGTTCAATCGCTCGTTGTACCTGGCGCGTCGAGCTGCCGGTCATCGTCACGAAAAGCTGGAAAACCAGCGTATCGGCGAGTATTACTACATCTCGAGCATGTCCAGCGATGTTTTGTCCTACAAAGGATTGATCATGCCCGAGAATCTGCCGGTGTTTTATCCGGATTTGAAAGATCCGACACTGGAATCGGCGATCTGCGTGTTTCATCAGCGCTTTTCAACCAATACCTGGCCACGCTGGAAACTGGCCCAGCCTTTCCGTTACCTCGCTCACAACGGTGAGATCAATACCATCCAGGGAAACCGCAACTGGGCCAATGCGCGGGCTTATAAATTCAAATCCGAGTTGCTGCCCGACATCGAAGCGATCAAACCCCTGGTTAACATGTCGGGTTCCGATTCGAGTTCGCTCGACAATATGCTCGATTTCATGCTGTCGGGCGGAATGGACCTGTTTCGCGCAATGCGCCTGCTGATTCCACCGGCCTGGCAAAATGTTGATCACATGGATCCGGCATTACATGCATTTTATGAATATTCGTCGATGCATATGGAACCCTGGGATGGCCCCGCGGGCATCGTACTCACCGACGGACGTCATGCCTGCTGCGTGATGGACCGAAACGGTTTGCGCCCGGCGCGCTGGGTCATGACCAGGGATCGTCACATCACTCTCGCTTCCGAGATTGGCGTCTGGGATTATGCACCCGAGGACGTAATCGCCAAGGGTCGCCTGAAACCCGGTGAAATGATTGCCGTCGACACCCAGACCAGCAAACTTTTGCTGTCCGATGACATCGACAAGCAATTACAGAATCGTCATCCATATGAAATCTGGATGCGCGACCGTCTAAAACGTCTCAGCGCCGATCCGGTCAGCTCTCCATTTTCAGCACTGGCGATGAACAAGGCAACCCTGTCCCGGTTGGAAAAACAGTTTCATGTCAGCTACGAAGAACGCGATCAGATACTGAAAGTTCTGGCGCAGGATTCGCAGGAAGCCACTGGTTCGATGGGTGACGACACGCCATTACCGGTATTGTCACTACTGGGTCGGGCCCTGTTTGACAGTTTTCGCCAGCAGTTCGCCCAGGTCACCAATCCACCCATCGACCCGCTACGCGAAAAAATCGTAATGTCGCTGGAAACCTGTTTCGGACGTGAACATAACCTGTTTAACGAAGCGGCCGAACATGCCGATCGCCTCATCGTCAGCTCACCGATACTGTCTGAACAGAAATTCGTCGACCTGATGGCCTGGCACGATCGGGGTTACGCCAATGAAAAGATATCACTCGGTTACGATCCCCAAAAAACAACGCTGAAGCAGGCGATTATCGATATCCAGGACCAGGCTGAAAAAGCCTCTCGTCGAGGCATCGTTATTCTGGTGTTGAGTGACAAGGATCTGCCTCGCGAACAGATTCTGGTTCATGCCGCGCTTGCGACAGGCGCCGTACACCACCGTCTCAGTCATAGCGGTGGCCGCTGTGACACCAACATCGTGGTCGAGACGGGCAGTGCGCGCGATTCACATCAGATGGCGGTTTTAATCGGTTTTGGTGCCACCGCAATCTATCCCTACCTGGCTTACGCCAGCATCGTCGGCATGACACGCACCGGCGAACTGCCCGAGCTTAAATGCCCTGATACCGGTTCGAATTACCGCAGCGGCATCAACAAGGGGCTGTACAAAATAATATCGAAAATGGGGATTTCGACTATCGCCAGCTATCGTGGCGCACAGTTATTCGAAATCGTCGGCCTGCATCGTGAAGTTGTTGATCTGTGTTTTCCCGGCACTACCTGTCGTATCGACGGAATCGGATTCGAGGAGCTGGAAGCTGAACAGATTCGGCTTAACAAGTTTGCCTGGAACCCCCGCAAAACCATCAATCAGGGTGGTTTGCTGAAATATATCCATGGCGGTGAGTATCACGCCTACAACCCCGATGTGGTGCATCAATTGCAGGCTGCCGTCAACAGCGGTGACTATGCCCTGTGGAAACAATACGCGGATACCGTCAACAACCGCCCTGCTACCGCCTTGCGCGACCTGATGCGTCTTAAGCCGCAGCAAGCAATTGATATCGAGGAAGTCGAACCCAGTGGCGCCATTCTGCAACGTTTCGATTCCGCAGGAATGTCGCTCGGTGCGTTGTCCCCGGAGGCGCATGAAACGCTGGCGCAGGCGATGAATCAACTGGGTGGACGTTCCAACTCTGGCGAAGGTGGCGAAGACCCGGCACGTTTCGGTACCGACCGGGTTTCCAAGATCAAGCAGGTGGCTTCCGGACGGTTTGGCGTTACCCCGCATTATCTGGTCAACGCCGAGGTATTACAGATCAA
>QIJI01000476.1 GCA_003231795.1 Gammaproteobacteria bacterium | reverse complement strand
GTAGTACCTTTTCAGAACTTCAGGCACGCGACCGCGGCTGACTTTATTTTGCTACCGGCTTCAAGCAAGATCGGAGTGGATTCGGGAGGGCAATATGGGATTACGGTCGGGTTGGATGATCTTGATGTGCTGACCGAAAATGAAGCGGCTACGATTGAAGCAGCACGCGTTGTTTATAACGCAACCATAGAGGCAACTGCAAATGCTAACCCGAATCTTCTGATTTACGATGCTGCCGCTGATTTGGTCGAGTTAAACACTAGCGGTATTAGCTACGGCTCGGGTGGTATCTCCTCGACTTTCGGCACCGGGGGTGGATTTTCACTGGATGGCGTGCATCCGACAGCTCGCGGATATGCGGTTATCGCCAATAGAATCATCGAAGTCATCAATAACGGATTCGGAGCGACGCTGCCGCCGGTCGATCCGGGTGATTATTCAACGGTATTTTACCAGTAGTATTCCTGTCGTTGTTTCTTCAGGTATTTGACAGGAGTCGCGAAAATTTTATTGCCGGCAGAAACGCTCGATCAGGTCCTGCAGCATTTTGATGGTCGGATCGATTTGCGCTAGCGGCAGAAATTCATCGGGTTGATGGGCCTGGTTGATCGAGCCCGGCCCGATGACAATGGTTTCGGTTTGCATCGAGTTGAAATAAGGGGCCTCGGTGCCAAATGCCACGCTGGCGCTTTTTTTACCGGTCAGGTGAGTCAGGTATTGTGCAATTTCACTGGCTTCGTCGGTATTCATCGGCGGCAATCCTTCGCCCAGAACCTTAAAATTCATCTTGAGCCCACGGGCATCGGCCACTTTCTCTGCCAGTTGGCTGATATCTGATTGTAGCGATTCGAGCGACATGGCCGGCAAAAAGCGGATATCGATGAGTAAGGTGCAGGCGCCGCAAATTCGATTCGAATTATCCCCACCATGGATATGTCCCAAATTCATCGTCGGCGTTGGAATGGTAAAAGCCGGGTCGTTATATCGTTGCTGGATCTGGTCGCGATACTGATACAGAGCAGTCATGAACTGATGCATGCCGTCGAGTGCATTATTACCGAGTGAGGGGTCGCTGGCGTGCCCTGACTGGCCGACATATTCCAGTGACATGGACAAGGTGCCCTTGTGCTGACGGATCGGGGACAGGTTAGTAGGTTCGCCAATGACACAGAAACGCCCGAGCTTGCGTCCATTGTCTGCAATCAGTCGCGCACCGCTCATGGTGGATTCCTCGTCCGCAGTAGCCACCAGCGTGAGTGGACGCTTGAACTTGTCGAAATCGAAGCCGCTACTGGCATTTAACGCTAAAGCGAGGAAACTTTTCATGTCGCAGCTACCGAGACCGTAAATTCGATTATCCTTGCGCGTGGCCTGGTAAGGATCTGACGACCACAGCGTCGGGTTGCAGGGCACAGTATCGGTATGCCCCGATAATACCAGACCGTCACTTCCGCTACCGGCGCGGGCAATCAAATTCGACTTGCGTGCATCGATGGCCTGAACCTCGATCTCGAAACCGAGGCTTTCACACCATCCTGCGAGTAGATCGATCACCGCACGATTGCTCATGTCGAGCTCGGCCTGGGCGCAACTGACCGAAGGCGTTGCGATCAACTGGGCAATCATTTCAGATGTTTCAGGTAGAGGCTGGGCCATGATATTCGAGCTCAGTCCTGTGGCAGGTCGGTGACCGCACCTTCAGATGCCGAACTCACCAGGCGCGCATATTTAGCCAGTACACCGCGTTTATATCGAGGTTTGGGAGGCTTCCATGCCCTGGCGCGTTTTTTCAGTTCGGTCGCACTCAGTTTGACATTAACCTCACGCTTTTCGGCATCGATGGTAATAACGTCACCATTCTTGAGTAGCGCAATCGGCCCGCCGACGGCGGCTTCGGGGGTGACGTGACCCACCACGAAACCATGTGATCCTCCGGAAAATCGTCCATCGGTGAGAAAGGCGACATCCTTGCCCAGCCCCTTACCCATGATGGCCGAAGTCGGCGACAACATTTCACGCATGCCGGGGCCTCCTATCGGCCCTTCGTAACGTACCACGATGACATCGCCCTTTTTAATGGTGCCGTCGAGTATTTTTTTGAGCGCCAGTTCTTCGGATGCAAAGACGCGCGCCTTGCCGGTGAATTTGAGACCTTCTTTACCGGATATTTTGGCGACAGAACCGTGTGGTGCCAGATTTCCGCGCAAAATCACCAGGTGACTGTCTTTTTTGATCGGATTGCTGAGCGCATGAACAATATCCTGGCTTTCCGGATAAGGTTTTACCTTTGCCAGATTTTGCGCCAGTGTTTTGCCGGTTACGGTGAGACAATCGCCATGCAGTAATCCGGCATCGAGCAGCATTTTCATTAATGGCTGAATACCACCGATCTCGATTAAATCAGTCATCATCGCCTTGCCACTCGGACGCAGGTCGCACAACACCGGTACGCGTTTACCGATGCGGGTGAAGTCATCCAGTTTGAGTTTGACTCCGATCGAAGACGCGATTGCGAGTAAATGCAGCACCGCATTGGTCGATCCTCCGAGGGCGATAACCACGGTTACCGCATTTTCGAAAGCTTTTCGGGTCATGATATCGCTGGGACGAATATTGGCCTTGAGCAGGCGCATGGCTGTCTTGCCGGCTTCAATACAGTCCTCGATCTTGTCTTTCGAAATAGCCGCCTGCGCGGAACTGTTGGGCAAGCTCATTCCCATCGCTTCGATTGCGCAAGCCATGGTATTGGCGGTGTACATGCCACCACAGGAACCGGGTCCCGGAATGGCGGTGCATTCAATTTGTTTGAGTTCTTTCTTGCTGATTTTGTTTTGCGCCTGGGCTCCGACGGCTTCAAAAACCGACACCACATCGGTATTCGTGTTTTTGTGGCATCCGGGCATGATGGTCCCGCCATAAACGAACACCGATGGGCGATTGAGGCGTGCCATTCCCATCATGCAGGCGGGCATGTTCTTGTCGCATCCACCAATAGTGACCAGTGCATCGAACCCCTGGCAACCCGTGACCGCTTCAATAGAGTCGGCGATAACTTCACGCGAAACGAGCGAATACTTCATCCCTTCGGTGCCCATCGAAATACCGTCGGAAATGGTGATGGTATTAAAAATAATGGCCTTGGCGTTGGCTGCGTTGGCACCTTCGGCGGCCTTCAGAGCGAGTTTGTCGATGTGCATATTGCATGGCGTTACCATGCTCCAGGTAGACGCGATACCGATTTGCGGCCGTTTGAAATCGGCGTCGTCGAATCCGACCGCACGCAACATCGACCGGCTGGGAGCGCGCTCGACGCCATCGACGACCTGGGATGAATATTGACGCGTACTGGGTCTGGAGGCAGGTTTTTTTGTACTCATGCTGGTTTCAGAATCCGCAATATTAAGTCGAAGTAGATTAGGCAAAGCAAGATTACGATGCAAGTTATTAAAGTGCCGATCAACCCTTCGACATTCTCAGTCGCCAGATTGACAAGATTTACCCAAAAATTTAAGGAAACTCTGGTTTACTCAGAACTTCTGCGGCACAGGCCTGTGCCTCTGATAATTCAGAGCTTGCTCCGGACTTGATCCGGGGAAGAATTGTTCAGAGGTTTCTAAAATATTTGCCTATACTTCTTGAGTAATTAAGGACAGCCCAGAATGTAGTATGGTCGATGCCATTTTGATAGCCGTTTTGATAGCCATGTTATCCGCGCTGATAAGCGCTGGTTTAGTGTGGTTCTGGACCCAGTCCAGCGCTCGCAAAAAGAGTCTTGAGCAAGATCCCAACGACAATCGTCTGCACCAGCTTATTGAATCCACCGTCGGTACTACCGGGGAAACCTACTTTTATGCACTGGTACGAGAATTATCTCGTTTTCTGTCGCTGGATGCGGTATTCCTCGCCAGCCTGAGCGATGAATCGCAGCAGTCCTGTCACAGCCTGGCCTACTGGTGCGATGGCGGATATATCATGAATCATTCGATCTCGCTGTTGCACAGCCCCGTGGGTGAGGGAGGGGTGTTCTGTTATATGGAAAATTCGGTTTCACAGTTGTTTCCAAGGGCCACACTTTTGCAACAGCCTTTCACGGCCTGCGGATACTTCGCAGTCAAGTTACAGGATTCGTCCGGACGTTTGATCGGGTTACTGGCCGGGATGCATCGCGAGGCTTTGCATCCTCGCAGTAGTGATATCGATGTGCTTAAGCTTTTTGCGACACGCGCCGCGAGCGAACTTGAACGCAAGCTTGCGTTAGGCGAGACCCTGATGGAAAAGGAACGTGCCCAGATTACCTTGCATTCGATCGGGGACGGTGTAATCACTACCGATAAATCAGGTGCGATTGACTATATGAATCCGGTGGCCGAGGCGTTAACCGGTTGGCGTTTCCATCAGGCGATGGGTTTGTCGATGGAGGGCGTATTGCATCTCGAAGACGAGCAAAGCGGCAAAGTCATTCCCGATCCAGCGATTCGTTGCCTGCGGGAAAAGCGCATCATCGCACCGAAAACAGATAATGTATTAGTTTCAAGAAACGGTGATCGATACTCCATTCAGGGTACCGCGGCACCGATGGTTGATGCAAAGGGCAACTGTACCGGGGTGGTACTGGTATTCAAGGACGTTACCGATTCCAGACGTATGCAAAAAATGATGGTGCATCAGGCTACTCATGATCCTTTGACCGGTCTGGTCAATCGGTTCGAATTTGAAGAGCGGCTGGAAAAAGCATTACTCTCTGCGAAAGACTTTGAGAATACCCATGCTTTGCTGTTTCTCGATCTGGATCAATTTAAAATTGTTAACGATAGCGCGGGTCATGCAGCCGGTGACGAGCTGCTGAAACAAATTTCGTCGCTGCTCGCAGGGCAACTACGAGGCCGGGACACGCTCGGACGCCTCGGTGGAGATGAGTTCAGTGTGCTGCTGGAAAACTGCCCGCTAGGCAAGGCCAGGAAAGTAGCCGACATGCTGATCGAGGCGATCAGGGAATATCGTTTTGTCTGGGATCAAAAAACTTATCAGGTAGGGGTAAGTATCGGGATTGTACCGATAGTAGCGGAATCAAGTTCGTGCACGCAGTTAATGCATGATGCTGACCAGGCTTGTTACGTGGCCAAAGATCAGGGGCGCGGGCGGGCGTACATACATAGCCAGGACGATGCTGAATTGATCGATCAGGCAGGTCAGAAACTGCAGCGCCAGGATATACACGATGCACTGGCAGCACAGAGCTTTGTATTGCTGCATCAACCCATCGTCGCGCTGGACCCACGCGAAAGCCCGAATCATTCGCGCGCCGAGATATTGCTGCGAATGATCGATGACAGCGGAAAAATAGTGACTCCAGGTGCTTTCCTGCCGGCAGCGGCGCGATTCGGATTAATGCCACAAATCGATCGCTGGGTCATCGATCAGGTTTTTAGTACCTATACCCATCTATTTATGCAAAACCCCGATCTGATTTTGAGTTTGAACCTGTCGCCCCCGAGCCTTGCTGATGGCACGCTTGTCGATTACATATTGTCGATGTTTGAAAAATCCGTGATCAAACCCGAACAGATTTGCTTTGAAATATCCGAGGCTGCGCTCAACCACAATCTTGCCGGCGCGACTCGCCTGGTTAACGCAATGCGCTTCGCCGGTTGCAGTTTTGCGCTGGATAATTTTGGCAGCAGTTTGGCCAGCTTTTCGGCACTCAGAAATCTGAGGATGGATTTTATTAAAATTGACGGAAATTTAATCCGCGATATGGTGGACGATGAGCTCAATCGATCCATGATCGAATCGATTAATGCAATGGCGCATTTACTGGATATCAAGACGGTCGCCGAAAATGTCGACAGTGAAGTTTTGCTTCGATTACTGAAGCAGACGGGGCTGGACTTTGCCCAGGGTTATTATTTCGGCGACCTGTTGCCACTGGACCAACTGGGCAATGAAATGAGTCATTTGTCGATCCCCGAGACGCAGATCAATTAATCTTTCCCGGTTAAAATGGAGCGCCGCTCCAGAAGTAAGGTGTCTCGCCAGCGTCCATTTTGTTGCGCGATACGTTCGCGAATCCCTACTTCTCTGAATCCATTACGCAAATGCAGTTGACGCGTAGCCTGGTTCTCGGGAAATATGGACGAGTATAATGTCCAGACCCCATTCTCTTCGGATTCCTCGATCAACCTGCGCATCAACTTGTTACCGATGCCCTGGCCGCAATGCCCGCTTGCGACATAGATGCTGACTTCCGCGACGCCACGATAACAGTCCCTGGCTGAAACCGGCGCCAGCGTCGCCCAGCCGAGAACCTGTTCGTGGTGACCCCAGACCAGACGACAAAACGGAAGGTACTTCTTTTTCCATGCTTCCCAGTCGGGCGGGGCAGTTTCGAAAGAAGCTTCGCCGGTAGCCAGTCCCTGGCGATAGATATTCAGTACGGCTTCAGCGTCACTTTCGAGCAGATTACGAATCATTGCTGTTTCAAGATTTTGGGCTGATGGCGATTACATAGGAAAAGCTAATATAC
>QIJI01000233.1 GCA_003231795.1 Gammaproteobacteria bacterium | reverse complement strand
ATGGCTTTTTTCAGCAGTCTGACTGCGGCCGGCACCAACTACGTTATTGATCCAAATACCCCTTTTCCGTCGCTGCAGGACGATACGATTGACTATGTGCAGTTTCCCCGGGAAACGCTGCGCCTGAAAAGCGGTGATTGTGATGACCTGTCGGTTCTGCTCAGCGCGGGTCTCGAAAATCTGGGTATCAAAACCGCTTTTGTTGAAGTGCCGGGGCATTTATTTTTGATGTTTGATACCGGAATAGCGAGTGAAGATTCCGTTTTAATCAGCCAGGACAGCAGCTTGCTCGCTATCAAGGATGGAAATGTCTGGATTCCGCTTGAAGCCACCATGATTAATACCAATTTTGTCGAAGCCTGGGCCGAGGGGGCCAATAAGTATCAAAGAGCCTTGCTTGCGGATGAGCTGGGTATTATTGACCTGAGTGAAGCCTGGAAAGAGTACAGGCCGGTGACCCTGCGTAAAGCGAGTTATTCGATTGAAATGCCGGACAAGAAACGCACCGAGAGTCTGGTCAGTCATGCGCGTAATATTCTACTGGCCAAAAGCATTGATCGCCTGGTACTGCCTTACCAGACCATGGTCGCCAACAATCCGGATAATATTACCGCTCGACTACAAATAGCCATACTCTATGCACGTTATGGTCTATATGATGATGCAGCGATTGTATTCGACGCGCTGGGTGAGCTGGCGCCGGAGAGTAGTGCAGTGAAGACTAACCTGGGTAATTTTTTCTTTTTACAAAAAGACTATCCAAAGGCCATCGATAACTATGACCAGGCGAGCAAACTGGATACTGAGGATGGTGGTATCTGGATCAACCTGTCGATGGCGCAGTACAAGGCTGGAAATCTGAATGCAGCGAGAACCAGTTATCAGCAGGCGGTTCAGTTGAATGCTGGTTTAGAACAGGAATATGATGCTTATAGCAAGCTATTGAGCCAGTAAGGATTATCGATGAAAAGATTACTGCTTTCACTATTGTGCGCCGGCTGCATTGCGATCACGGCACCGCTGGTTGCCCAGGAATCATCTATCGTTGTTAATCAGGAAGAACACAGTGTTTTCAAGGGCTTGTTCCGATCTGTTTGGGCTAAACTGAAAACGCTTAATCCAACCTCCAAGCAGTCGGCCAGATCAACCCAGGTTTATACCGCCGGAATTCGAGGTGCCGAAGCTACTGACACCTTGCTCAAGCCTTACTGGAAGGACGATTTGACCCAGGACGTGCAATTCCTGGCCCAGCTTGAAAAATTCAGTCTGGCACAATTGGCAATGAACCAGGGTGAACTCGAGACAGCGGTGACGTCTTTCGACAGTTTTCTTGACGAGTTTGGACAAAGCGACCTGCGCCCGAATGCGCTTTTCGGGAAAAGCATCAGTCTTGCCGGTCTCGGCCAACTCGAAGAGTCCAAAGCAGCGATGCAATTGTTTGTCGATGAAAACCCGAACCACCCCCTGGTTTCTGATGCCAAACAGGTCATCAACGAGCTTAATTAGCCTGAATCAAATGTATTGAAAGGAGTATGCATAGCAACCCTTTCACTAATAATTCATTCGATGATCGAGGTAATCAGTTAACCCGAATCGAGCAATTTAATTTGGCCTTCTATCGGTATCGGGCCGATAATCAGATGACCCGGCTACTCGGTGCCCTAAAAACGAAATAATGCTAAGATTCGTAGCCATGACAACTATACAAGAAATTAAATCAGCAATTGGATCTCTTCCACATCAAGAGTATATGCAGCTTTTAGGCTGGATTCACGATAAGGACTGGAGTGAGTGGGACAAGCAGTTAGAAGATGACGTAGCATCAGGGAAACTGGACTTCCTTACCAAAGAAGGTTTGGAAGCAAAGAAAAGAAATAAGCTGCGGAAACTCTAAATTGCATCGTGCCACTGCCCGGTTTTGGTCTTGTTTAGACAAACTTCCGGTATCAGTTCAAAATACAGCGCGGAAAAATCACCAGCTAGTCAAGGATAATCCGAAACACCCTTCATTACATTTTAAGAAAGTTGGTAGTTTCTGGTCAGCAAGAGTTGGCATTCATTACCGTGCGCTTGCATTAGAAGATGAGGAAGACCTCATCTGGGTGTGGATTGGAACACACGAAGAGTATGATCGTTTAATCAAGTAAATTGGCACAAGGAAAAGCAGCCAAAGAACTGGCGTCCCCACAATCGCTCACCTATCATACCGGCGTGAATATTCTCGCCTTTGACACTTCTACCGAAGCCTGTTCCGCTGCCTTGCTGCGCCATGACAGCGCAATATTCAGTGAATTCGAAATCGCTCCCAGGCAGCACCAGGGACGTTTGCCGCAACTGGTCGATAAGGTACTCGACGCATCCGGTTTGGTGAAAACTGACATTACGCATTGCGCCTTTACCAATGGACCCGGTGCGTTTACCGGAATTCGTATTGCTGCCGCCAGGGCGCAGGGAATTGGGATCGCGCTGGATATCCCGCTGTTGCCGATATCGACGCTTGCACTACTGGCGCAAACCGCATTCGACAGCATGCCCTGCAATAAAATTCTGGTGGCGCTGGATGCCCGAATGAATGAAATTTACTGGGCTGTCTATGGCAGAACCATGGATGGGTGTGCCAGTTTGAATGGAATTGAGCAGTTAAACGCGGCTTGCGATATCGAGGTTGAAGCCGATATCGAGGCCGGAGTGGGGCATGGCTGGATCGAAGAATTGCGAATGAAGACCGATATTTCGGTTAATCCGAATTTGCTTCCTGACGCCCGGTCGATGTTTAAACTGGCACTGGCTGCGGTAGATACAAATGCCGCTGTCGATGCCGCCGAGATCAGCATCAATTATCTTAGAAACCAGGTCGCTGAAAAAGCCCGTCGCTGATGTCTGTTGACCTGCATTATCCCTACGGCAAGCCGCTTATCAACGGTCTACTCAAATTCCGCCCGGAAGATTTCATTGTTACCGAAGAACTCGGATTCGAACCTAACGGCGAAGGCGAGCACCTGTTTCTCTTGATAGAAAAAGTCGGCTTGAGTACACACGAGCTGATAAACAGAATTGCCGAAATCTACCAGTTACGATCCAGAGATATTGGTTATAGCGGCCTGAAAGACAAACATGCGCTGTGCCGACAGTGGTTAAGCCTGCATTTACCGGGCAAGGATGCCAATCCCTCCAAAGATGCAGGGGGTGATTTTAAAATATTAAAGGCCCTACGAAATCGCAGTAAATTACGTCCGGGCACGCACAAGTTCAATCACTTCGAAATTTGTCTGCGCGAAGTTTCATCGCTGCCTGAAGCCAGCAAACTGCAATTATCGAAAATTAAAAAGCACGGATTTGCCAATTATTTCGGTGAACAGAGATTTGGCCGCAATCAGGACAATGTGCAGCAGGCACTAAAACAGTTGGCCCGAGGGCGAGTGCCGCGCCAACGCAAGAGTCTGTTGATTTCTTCGTTACGTAGTTTTCTATTCAATCAGATTCTGTCCCGACGGCTGCAACTGGACTACTGGGAACTCCCGCTCGATGGCGACGTTTTCATGTTGCGTGGCAGTCGATCGATATTTTCTGAAACCGTCGACCAGGTACTGATTGAACGTTATCAATCGATGGATATATCAACCAGCGGCAGTCTCTATGGCGCTGGCCAAAATTTGATGTCGGGGCAGGCGGCGGAGATTGAGGAAATGGTTTTTTCCGAGCACCCTGCTGTGACACAGTGCCTCGAAGGTCAGTCGGCAAAACTGCAAATGCGCGCTCAACGTGTCGAAGCTGGCGATTTTGAGTATCGCTACGACCGCAGGCAGGAAATTCTTAAAATTCGATTAAGTTTGCCAGCCGGGAGCTACTTGACGAGCTTGCTCGACCATTTCATTGAAACACAACAACCACCCCGTCACGGGGTTTTGCGATAAAGGCAGAACCAGCCTTCCTTTGGTCCATCTTTATAATACTTGTCTTCATATAACTGTTCGCGAATTGCGATTCCCTGCTCGACCAGCAAGTTCAGTCGGGATTTGAACCCCATGCTCTGCCACAGGTCCTGATGTACGGTGCAGGCGAGCAATCCACCCGGGCGCAGGATGCGGAATATTTCGTCCAATGGCTCGGGACCTACATGTCCATGGGTAAAGGTGCCCGAGGAAATAACGGCATCGTAACTGTTGCTATCCCGTTCCAGGGTCTGATTTACATCTCCTACCAATAGCTCGCGATATATACCCCGTTCCCCAGCGACGCGGACCATGTCAGGCGAAATGTCGATGCCATCCAGATTGCTAAACCCCTTTTCAGCCAGATACACACAGGTGAGCCCGGTGCCGCATCCGATATCAAAAATGCTGGCTTCGGTATCAACTACGAACTCACTTAGCAGTTGTGCTATTTTTGTCGGAGAAACATAACCCAGCCCATCAATCATCTGCTGGTCATAATCCTCGGCCCACTTGCGATAGAAATCCACCATCGCCGCTTCATCGTCGAGCTGATAAGCTTCGCTGACAAATTCATTGGGACCGGTAGGTTTCGGCATCAAAGAATTTCCTAAAGGCTGGCGAGCAGCGTATCCGCGTCGCTGACTTTATATTCCCGGGGTGCTTCAAGATTAAGTAGTTTGACTACTCCGTCATTTACGATCATCGCGTAGCGTTGGGAGCGTAATCCCATACCCGCCACTTTCAGATCAACTTCAAGGCCGAGTGCGAGCGTGAAATCGGCGTTGCCGTCGGCAATCATCATGACCTTGCCATCAGCGCCATGCTGACTGCCCCAGGCATCCATGACATTGGCGTCATTGACCGAAAGACAGATGATCTGATCAACACCACGGTTGTTGAATTCTTTCGCATGCGTCACGTACCCTGGCAGGTGTTTTGCTGAACAGGTCGCGGTAAAAGCGCCGGGTAATGCAAACATCAGGGTTTTCTTGCCCGCGAACAGCTCATCGCTGTTGATTGTCCGAACTTCACCGCCTTCCATGAATCTCAAATCCACAGAAGGCAGTTTTTCGCCAACTTCAATTGCCATGTTACCGTCCTGTTTGGTAAATTTGAAAGCGTTGATACTACATCGAAAATAGCCAATCCCCAACTTATGACTGATACCATATTACTGAAACAGCGCAGACACTGGATTTTTGACATGGATGGTACCCTGACTGTTAGCGCGCATGATTTCGAGCAGATGCGAAAGCGATTGGGTCTGGCGCCGCAAATTCCGATACTGGAAGCCCTTGCAGCCATGCCCCGGGCACAGGCGGCTCCCTTGTGGGATGCCCTTAACGAAATGGAATTTTACTATGCCGGGAAGGCAACGATCATGTCTGGCGCGCTCGAACTACTGGAAAATTTGAGACTGGGTGGTCGTCAACTGGGGATTTTGACCCGTAATACGATGCCGGTAGTCGAACAAACACTGAAGGCCTGCGGGATTGACCATTTTTTCCCATTCGAGCATATTCTGGACCGGGATGCCTGTGCGCCGAAACCTTCGCCCGCAGGTATCGAACATTTACTGAGGTTGTGGCAAGCCGAGGCCAGCGATACAGTCATGGTTGGCGACTACCTGTTTGATCTGGAAGCGGGTAGAGGGGCGGGTGTCGCCACTATTCACCTCGATAGTGGTAGACAAGCAGACTGGTCCGAATACACCGATATTCGAGTTCAGGGGCTTGGCGAAATTATCGATTATCTATAACCACGAGACTGTAATGAAAAAATTGATCGTTGTCTTATTAATGCTGGGCCTGACGGCCTGTTCGGAAAAAGATATTCGTCAGACCATCGAGATCATCAATGAAAGCGCGGAAGAAGTGCCACTAACCAGGGCGGAAGTGGCAGCAGCCCTAAGAGATTCATTATCGCGCGGTATTTCGAAGGCAGCCATTATTGCGTCGGCCAACGATGGTTACTATGCTAATCCGGCGCTTAAAATTGAATTTCCCAGCGATGCACAAAAGGTTGAAAAAACGTTGCGCAAGATCGGCCTGGGTCGAGAAGTCGATCGCTTTGTCAGGCAATTGAACCGGGGAGCGGAATCAGCCGCGACGAAAGCCAAGCCGATATTTATCAAGGCCATCACATCAATGAGTATTCACGATGCGTTTGCAATTTTGAACGGACGGCAGGATGCGGCGACTCAATATCTGATTCGAACAATCGGTGATGATTTGTTTGATCAGTTTTTACCCGTGGTCAGCGATAGCTTGCAGCAGGTCAATGCAACCCGCTATTACGGCGAGATTGTGACTCGCTACAATCAGTTGCCGGTCAGAAAGGTTAATCCCGATCTCGATGAGTATGCGACTGATAGGGCGATAGCTGGCCTGTTTCTGCTGGTGGCCGAGGAAGAAGCCAATATTCGGGCAAATCCGCGAGCGCGAACGACTCAGTTGCTACGACGTGTTTTCGGGTCGCTCGATTAGCAGGCTGTTGAAAAAGTCTCATGCGGCCCATGGCAGCGTTAAAAATTGGCTCAAAATGCTCATTTACTCCGTGTAAACTGCGCTTGTTCGCAAATTTTTGCCTTGCCCTGGAC